>JAAFHO010000320.1 GCA_013297575.1 Chitinophagales bacterium | reverse complement strand
CCTCCATAATGACTAAAATAAGCCCCAAGCCAATACTCATGGGCGGATAAATGTAGTGGAAGGCAATGGTAAAGGCGAATTGAATACGGGCAAGTACTTCGGTATCCATGATCGTATGTATATGGTGTTTATGCTAAACAGTTTATCACCATTAAAGTTATTTTTAACGCAAAATTACAAGGGGAATTACAACTATTGCTGCTTAAAAACGTCCGCCAAATTGACCTGTAAACCTTCAAAAATAGCAGAAACCATCATTTCATCTTGTATATAGAGCTGGGGCGGGCCATAAACCCCATTTTCGGTGAGCACAAACTGGAACGACATCTCCCGTTCTGGATCCAAAATCCAATATTCACGTACCTGATTTTCTTGGTAAAGTTCTTTTTTCAGGCGCATCTCTTTGGTCGAATTACCCGGTGAAAGTATTTCAATAACGAGGTCGGGGGCACCTAAGCAACCTTTATCGTCTAGTTTTGATTCATCACAGATCACACAAATATCGGGCTGAACAACGGTGAATACTTCCTTATTGGCCTTCATGGATTTGTTTTTGTCCAAAAGCCGCACATCAAATGGAGCGTCATAAAATGCACAGGGATGCGCTTCAAAAAAAATAAAGAAAACACCGTTCATATATCGAGAGATGGCTTGGTGTCTGCGACTTGGAGCTGACATAGGCAATATCTTACCCTTAATTAACTCAATGGCTTCCTCAAATTTCCATGTGAGGTAATCGGCGTAAGAATATTTGCCGTTTAAATCTAATTGTGAAAGGCTTGTAATGACTGACATACGTGTAATTTTGTGCAAAGATAAAGTGTTACACCATATACATAGCCTTAAATTGCGTAAAAAGTAACCATAAGCGCATTGAGCATCTACTTATTTTTAAATTTTGCACTAACTTTGCCAAATGCAATGGCTGAACCAGCAAACACTATTTGTCCTCTTTATCATCGTTCCCGTATTGTCCTTTGCACAGGAAGTACCCCGTATCCGGCATTTCACGCCCTCCGATTATAAAGCCCAAAACCAAAACTGGTCCCTGACACAGTCGGAGGAAGGTTGGATATACGCAGGTAACAACAGCGGCCTGCTCGAACTCGATGGAGCACAAGCAGCACTCTTTGTAATGCCCGAAAAACAAACCGTGCGTGCTATTGCAATGGGCAAAAATGGTGAAATATTTGGCGGTGGTGTAGCCGAATTTGGGTATTGGAAAACAGGCAAAACTGGCAGACTCGAATATACTTCACTCAGTGCCAGTACACGTGCCGACCAACTGGTCAAAGACGAAATATGGCATATTCTTGTCTTGCCTAATTATGTGTTATTCCAATCTTTTTCCACCATCTATAAATATGATTATCAAAAGCTTACGATATTACAGCCGCCTGGCAACATCATGTTTGCACAGCAAGTAAATGGTCGAGTTTTGTTACCCATCATTGGGCGTGGTCTCTACGAAATATTGCCCGACCAAACCTTTAAGTTTATCGAAAGCACGGAAATACTGCGCGATAAATCCGTACAGTTTTTGGTTCAAGGCTCCGATAGTACAGTTTGGATGGGTACCGCCAATAATGGTATTTTTTGTCTCAAAAATGGCCAATGTAAACCTTGGGACAATCCACTTAACGCACTATTTAAAAAATACCAACTCAACAAAGCAGTCGCACTCCAAAAAGGCGGCTGGGCCATTGGCACTATTCTGAACGGCGCTTATATACTCGATACAGCAGAACGTTTAAGTCACCATATACACCGCGAAAATGGCCTACAAAACAATACGGTGCTGGCCCTAATGGAAGATCGCAATAACAACCTTTGGCTGGGTCTTGATCGCGGCATTGATTGTGTAGAACTGGACGCACCAATCCAGGTTTTTGACGATCAAACAGGCCAAATTGGTACGGTTTATTCGGCTGCTGTACATCAAGGGCAACTGTATATTGGTACCAATCACGGGGTGTTTATGCGTTTATTCAAAGCCAAAGAAGGTGCGTTGGGCAACGAAAAATTTAGGTTAATAGAGGGTTCGCAAGGGCAGATTTGGGAAATACAATTAATTGACGATCAATTAATTATTGGCCATAATGATGGTACATTTGTTATTAAGAATGGTATTGCACAAAAAATTTCTGACGTCACTGGAGGCTGGTGCCTGCAACGTATCCCTGGCAGATCTGATGCATTGATACAAGGAACGTACAGCGGATTGGTGGTGTTTAAAAAAAGCATAAACGGCCGTTGGCAATTTGGGCACCGCGTAGAAGGGTTTAATGAACCTTTGAAAAAAATTGCTTTTGACGATGCTGGCGACCTTTGGGGTAGTCATCCGAACAAAGGGTTATTCCGTTTGCATCTGAGTGATGATCTGACTCGGATCACAGCACTCAAATCTTTTTCCAAATCAGATGGCCTCACCACGGATTTTCAACTGGATTTGGTGGCGCTCAACGGGCAATTAGTCGTCAATACAAGACCTGTGCCATTGCATATCAATACAAATCCTAAAATTTCTGCATTATTTCAAAAATATCCTTCTGAATTTTCGGGTAAAAAGATATTATCAGGCAATGAAAATGAATACTTTACGGTGGATAGCAGTGGCATCAACTTAACAATGGGCGAATCATCTATCAGTTACCCAATCACACTTGTCCCCTCGTACGAATGTATTGTTCCATTGGCCGCTCATACCTATTTATTTTGTTTGGAAAATGGTTTTGCCTTGCTCGATAAACGCCAAATAGCACCCATTAGTGGGAAAACTACACCAGCAGTAGTGATTCGAAGGATAGAAACAGGCGATGGAGGTTCTTTTTTACCCATTGCTGATTATCATTTCAAATGGGAGCAAAATAGCGTGAAATTTCATTTTTCAATCCCTGTTTTTGAACGACAGCCTCAGTTTTCGTACAAGTTGGAGGGGTTTTCGCAGCATTGGTCGCCTTGGCAAACCAGCGCGGAAAAAGAATTTACCAATTTACCCGATGGCAACTACATTTTTATCGTTCGTTCCGACCTAGGTGGGCAGGAGGGGCGGTTATCCTTTAATATTGATGCACCGTGGTACCGATCGGGGTTGGCTTATACCGTTTATGCACTGCTGGCGATACTTTTGTTCATAGGTTTTGAAAAATATAACCGCGCCCGCCTAAACAAACAACGCAAACAACTGGAAGCCGAAAAAGAACGCGAACTGGCACGGCAACGCACCGAAGCCGAACATGAAATATTACTGTTAGAAGTGGATACCCAAAACCGCGAACTGTCCAATGCGGCCTTCAACCTGATCCGGAAAAACGAGGCCATGCAAAGCCTCAAAGACGAACTACTCACTTCCGCTAAAGATACGCAAGCACTGGATAAAATTATCCGACAAATCGATGAGCATTTGGAGGGCGATCACGATTGGGAAATTTTTGAAGCATCCTTCAACCGTGTGCACGATGATTTTATCAAACGATTACTATTACAATTCCCCGAACTCACACCGGGAGACCTGCGTTTAGCGGCTTACCTCAAAATGAATCTTGCTTCCAAGGAAATTGCGCCGCTGTTTAATATCTCTGTCCGTGGTGTCGAAAACAAACGTTATCGCCTCCGGAAAAAAATTGGCCTCTCCGAAGAGGACAATCTGACTGAATTTATCCTGAAATTTTGATTTTTTTTAAATGGCGTAGTAGTAGTGAGGCTCTTTTTTATCTTTTACCGATAAATTAACCGAATTTTGCCTTGTCAAATCTTTTGACGACCTAATTTTTTATTTGTTTTCAATATTCAAATTCGCAACCATACTTACTTATGCCTTTACGCTTATTTATACTTTTTTCCCTGCTACTTACCACGGGATGTCTTGTGGCGCAAGTGCCATTACCTCCTTCCAATGTTGTAGCAAAGGGATATGAAAGTCATATTGCGGTGTCGTGGCAGGCCAGTATTTCGGCCAATATTTCCAGTTACAAAATATTCCGTGCAACTGATGGCAGCAATTTTGAGTTCCTAAAAAACGTGTCCGCTACTACGCTATCGATAACGGATTGGACAGGCGACGAAGGCCAAAACCTCAATCGTTGTTACCAAATCCAAAGTATTGGGCAAGGTGGACAAGAAAGTACATTTACTTCTTCAGTCTGTGCCAATACACAAATAATGAGCGACGAGGCATTGCTCGATATGGTACAAGAGCAAACTTTTAGGTATTTTTGGGAGCACGCGCACCCGGTGAGCGGTATGGCACGCGAACGCCTGAACAGCGGCCAAACGGTCACAACTGGTGGTTCCGGTTTTGGTATTATGTCGATTGTTGTCGCCTCCGAGCGGGGCTGGATCACCCGCGACGCTGCTGTAAACCGCCTACTCCAAATTGTTTCTTTCCTTCAAGTGGCAGATCGGTTTCATGGTGCTTACCCGCATTGGATGGATGGCACTACGGGCAATACCATTGCATTTAGCCAAAAAGACAATGGTGCTGATTTGGTAGAAACGG
Source organism: Chitinophagales bacterium (assembly GCA_013297575.1). Classification (GTDB taxonomy): domain Bacteria; phylum Bacteroidota; class Bacteroidia; order Chitinophagales; family Saprospiraceae; genus M3007. The sequence goes on along the minus strand of JAAFHO010000320.1, from coordinate 2,294 downwards.
CTTTTCTGATTCAAGGATTACTCGCCGCACGTCAGTATTTTGACCAAAATACAGCCTTAGAAAAGGCCTTGCGCGATGTAATTAAGGGTATTTGGGAAGATGTAGAATGGGATTGGTTCCGCAAAAACAACGGTAATGTACTCTATTGGCATTGGTCGCCGAATTACAACTGGGAAATGAATTTTCCGCTGCGTGGCTTTAACGAAACGCAAATCGTATATTTACTTGCTGCGGCCTCACCCACACACGGAGTGCCTGGTTCTTTGTATCAAACGGGTTGGACTTCGAGCAATTACGCCAATAACAGCATACATTTTGGCAATAAGGTGTATTGCGGGCCATTTGGAGGCGGACCTATGTTTTTTGCGCATTATTCGTATTTGGGTTTTGATCCACGTCCGGTAAAAGACGCTTTTTGCAATTATTTTATCCGCAATCGCAACCACGCGCTCATACAGCACGCATACAGCGTGGCCAATCCCAAAAATTATCCCGGTTATTCCGGCGAGGCTTGGGGACTTACTGCCTGCGACGGCCCTAACGGATATAGTGCGCACGATATTTATCCGAGCAACGACGATGGCACCATTTCGCCCACTGCGGCATTGGCATCTATGCCATATACGCCCGACCAAAGTATAGCGGCCATGCGCCATTTTTATAGGATTTTAGGTCAAAATTTGTGGGGCGAATATGGCTTTTATGATGCCTATAACTTGAATCAAAACTGGTTTGCGGATTCTTACCTTGCTATCGACCAAGGCCCAATCGTCGTGATGATCGAAAACTATCGCACAGGGCTTTTGTGGAAAAAATTTATGCTCAACCCCGAGATTCAACCCGCCTTAACGGCACTTGGTTTTCAACCCGATAATACTGTAGGCATCAACGAAAATCTACTCGAAAAAAATGGTTTAGACCTCGCAGTTTATCCCAATCCAGTTGCTTCTAATGGCGTATTAAACCTAGAAGTATCCATACTAAAAGCACAAACCATTGCACTAACACTGCTGGACAACAAAGGCCAGTTGGTACAAATATTCACTCCCCAAAAAGCCATGCCTGTTGGGGTTCATACCTTATCGTTTCCATTAAATAATGTGCCAAAAGGTGTCTATTTTTTGGAGATAAACGGACAAACATTTGAAAAATGGTCTAAAAAAATATTGATAATCAATGATTAATGTATTAAAGACTGCTAACCAATTATTGCTCACTACTAACAAACAAATTTGTTTATGAAAAAATCATCACTTATTATTCTGCTCACCCTTCTACTCGGATTTGGCGCACAAGCCCAAGTTGTGTATGAAGATTTTGAAGGTGGCACATCCGATTTGCCCTGGAATGGCGTAAATGGCACCTACAATGGTGCCATTGCAAACCCTGATAAATCGGGGGCGAACACCAGTGATTGGGTCGGTTCTTACACCAATAGCCCCGCATTTGACTTCAATTTTGCGATTTATACTTTTCCAAATACCTTGGATATAAGCGTAAATAACCAATTCAAAATGAAAATTTGGTCGCCAACGGCACCTTGCAAGGCATTGCTCAAATTAGAAGGCCCCGGTGGCGGTCCAGTAGAAAAAATATTGGACATCACGGTAGCCAACCAATGGGTCGAATATACGTTCGATCTTTCTGCTGGTGCAAGTTTTACCAATCTTAAAACTATTTTGGTATCGTTCAACTCATTTGTACTGGGCGATAACAAGACCTATTATTTCGACGATATTGTAGCGGTAAAAGCAGAGCGTTGTTATTCAGATTTTGAAACACCAGGTTTGGTTTTCCAAGGTTTGGATGGTGTACTGACTGCTCCAGTGGCCAATCCGGGTGCAAATCAGATCAATAGCAGTGCTAATTGTGCAAAATACGTAAAATCTACGATGCACGCTTATAGCCTTATTTTGGCTGATAATGGTACGCCTTTTGACATGTCTTTGTACAATAAATTCAAAATTCAGGTATATGCCACAGCGCCTACTCAATTTATCTTCAAATTAGAAGGTACTGGCGGTGGTTTTGAAAAAACGGCCAATATTGCTGTTACGGGTGCTTGGCAGGAATACACCTTTGATTTTAGTGCACAGGCAGCCAATACCGGACTGAGTAAAATTGTCATGTTTTTTGACCCAGGTGTAGAAACCAGCGGTGACACTTATTATTTCGATAATGTGTGTGCCGTGCCGAGTTCGTGCGTGGGAGCCGTGTCCAACCCTGTATTTTTGGATGATTTTGAATGTAACCGCACGGCGACTTATGGCGGCGGTTGGGATAGCCTAAGTGTG
>JAAFHO010000318.1 GCA_013297575.1 Chitinophagales bacterium | reverse complement strand
TACTGATTTGGGGATCGAAGTACTAAGTGGCAGCCCTTCTACCGGTTATACTGTTAAGTTTACTAATTTAGCATTAGGCTCGTTTAGTAATATGCAGTTGGATTTAGGGGATTGCTCCCCTTTGTACCAAGAAACACAGTGGACAGAAAAAATACACCATTATTCCCATGGCGGTATAAAGAACGCCACGCTTACCGCTTGGAATATTGGTCAACCGGGCTGTGTATCTTCCATTAGTAAAACATTTGCTACTGATGCTTTGAGTTTGGAAACAGATCATTTAACAGTAACCACCGACTATGTGATGCCTGGCGATGGCAATGGTGATGGAAAGGCAAATATTTATGACCTATTAAGTGTTGGTAATGGCTATGCTACATCTGGGGCACCGCGCCCCGAAGCCAGTACCGATTGGGCTCCTCAGTATGCACCAAACTGGCTATTAAGCACCAATGGTATCAATTATAAACATAGTGATACAAATGGTGACGGGCAGATCAATGAGTTTGATATTACCCCGATTGAGATGCATTATCAACCCATCGAACCAGATGCCATTGCACCCGTAGATGATGCGCCACAGGTATATGTCACCTTTGATCAGGATACTATTTATGTTAACCCTAATAACCCACAATCTATCCAAATAACGGCTAATCTAAATATTGGAACACCCACAAAACCCGTTTTTGGCCTTTATGGCATGGCGTGTGCTTTACGTTATCCTGAATTTGTAGAGCACAATCCTTCCATGCTTTATGATCCAGTATTTTTTGGGGCATCTAATTTTGTTTTGTCGTTGGGGCACGATATTAATGCGCGTCAGCAGTTTGATTTTGGTATTGCACATAAAAATGGCAACGGCGCTAGCGGATATGGACGTGTAGCCGAACTCAGTTTAAGAGCCGACTATATCATCATTATTGATATTATTGATCGTGCCGAAGCCAAAGTGATACCATTTACTATCCCGATTGAAGGCATCCGAGCCATTGATGCCCAAGGGAATGAAAAAATACTTACACCTACTGGTACACCGGATACGTTGTGGATAAAACTCTTAGATGGTATATCTGCAACGCAGGATTTAGTACAAATGGGTAAGGTGCAAATTTTCCCCAATCCGGCTACCGATCAAATCCAAATCACGGCAAAAAACAATGATATCCAAACGGTTGAATTGTATAATGCTTTAGGGCAGCGTGTGTTGAATGTCCAAACAGCAAATACAAATACTACCACTTTAGATGTATCCAGAATGGAAAGCGGTATTTATTCGGTGCGTGTAATTACAGGTAGTGGAATGGGTGAACAAAAGATTATTGTAAAATAGCATCAGGTAGTGCGCCAGCAATATGCTCCGCTCTAATGATTGATCATTCGTTGCTGCATTGTTGCTAAGCGACAAATCGCCTTGTACGTAGAAAAATGAACATATAATTTTGCTACCTTTGCCCCATGGATAGGCTAATTGGTAGTTATGAGGGGCAAAAAAAAGGCCCTTTGGTTTTGGTTTTAGGTGCGGTGCACGGCAACGAACCCGCTGGTGTGGAAGCATTCCAAGGAGTGCTTGATATGTTGGAGAAAGAACATTTGCACCATCCGGATTTTATTTTTTCTGGTAAAATATTGGGCTTTATAGGCAATATTGCGGCTTTTCAACAAAATAAACGCTTTATCCGCCAAGACCTAAATCGGATGTTCAACTACGATTGGGTAGAGCAAGTTATTGCACAATCACCTTCTAATTTTGAAGATGAAGATTACGAGTTGGTGGCTCTTTTGCAAGCCATCCAGCAAGAAATAGTAGCGTACCAACCGCACGAATTAATTATCCTCGATTTACACACCACTTCGGCAGATGGAGGGATTTTTAGTATTCCATTAGAGAGCGATCCTGAAAGTATTCGAATGGCTACGGCACTTCACGCACCCGTTGTTATGGGCTTACTAGCAGGTTTGGATCATACGTTTATGCACTACGCCAACCACTCTAATTCGGTGTTTAGAGCAACAAATAGAGCCGTGCATACTGTTGCATTTGAAGCGGGGCAGCACAATGATCCCCTTTCAGTGAATAGGTGTGTTTCGGCTATTATCAGCCTCCTGCGTGCAGTGGGTTGTATGATGGAAAAAGACGTAAGCAACCAACACGACGAAATACTCCGCAAATATGCCAAAGATCTACCCAAACTCACCTATATCACCCATGTTCAGCATATTGCAGAAGGGGAACGTTTTAAGATGCGACCGGGTTATATTAATTTTAAATTCATTTATAAGGGCGAATATTTGGCCGATAACGAAAAAGGCCCTATCTTGGCTCCTTCTGATGGCCATATCTTGATGCCACTCTATCAAACACAGGGTGTAGATGGTTTTTTTATTGTCAACACGCAGCCGAATTAAAAGAACGGTATCAAGGTTTTTTCCATACTTAAACCCTATTCATACATGCAATATACCATTGAACAGTTGCTTCAAGACGGCAAACTTGCCGAAGCACACGCCCGGTTTGGTGAATTTTTGAGGCAATGCGAATTCGAAATGAACGACCTTGCGCTAAGTACTGGCCGCCTTTCCCATTATGAAAAACAAGTCGATGCAGGGGTTAACAACGATAGTTTTGAGCGTAATAAAATCGCGATGAACTTTCAAGGCCAGATTAATAAATTCAGGCGAGAAACCTTGGGCAAGTATTTTGATATCCGAACCCAACAAGAGTTTTTTGATAGTATTTCTGACCGCGATACCGTAATCCATCAAATCCTGGACTATCGCCTCACGCCTAAGAACTACAAACGCGATGCGCAATTGGTAGAAGGCAATTCATCCATTGTTTATCAATTGGTCAACCCAGTGATGAAAAGGCATGCTGTAGCGCTGGTACTCAAAGTCCCCACTTTACGCGAAGAAGCACGACATGAAATAGCGCGCCTTACTGATTTGCGCCACCGCAATGTGATGAAAGTGATCGATCACGATCTTTCCTCATTCCCTTATTTTGTCATCACCGAATATGTCTATGGATCTACCCTGCCCAAAGCATTGGATATCAATGGACCGCGTCCAGTTACACAAACGATCGACTGGCTTTACCAGCTCACCGATGCGTTGGATTACCTCCGCCATAAGCGCATTATACATACCAATATGCGGCCTTCCAAAATCTATGTGGATGATGAATGGCAGGTGATGATTTCGCCTTTCGATCTTGGCCAATTCAGTAGTGCCGAGCAAACCTATAACCGCTATGTAGATGTATGCCAATACGGTAGCCCCGAACTTGTAAAATGCGACGGTGTAGGCTTGAATTTACAAGAAATGTGCGTTTCCGATGAGTATTCCCTCGGTCTTTTAGCCTACAAAATACTCACAGGAAAAGACCTTTTTGAAGGAGATACCATCTTTGAAATATTGACCTCTCGCCAACGCTTTGCAAACGATAAAAAATACCGCGAACAAAAATTTGCGGAATTACCCCACGCAGATTTGGAAAGTGCCACCCGAAAAAAATTATCCCTCAATGTCATTATTCGAAAATTGCTAGAAGAAAACCCAAAGGATCGCTACCCAGATTTGCATAAAGTGCTGCGCGCACTACACCCACTCACCCGCGCTGACCAAAAAGGCGTATCCATAGCGCGTCAATGTTACCGCCGTTGCTTATCTGTGAACAAAGAATTTATCAACGATTTTTATAGGGCATTTATCCAACGTGAATTGGTAAAAAACGATATGCCAGTTACTTTCATAAAAGAATTTAGCGATATTGGTATCAAACGCCAATCCGCCATGCTCCAAATGGCGATTGATCTAATGATTGATGTGGACAAATGTGGTGCAACGTTGACCAAAATACTAAAAAACGAAAACCACCAAAAATACGGCTTCTCCGATTTTGAACTATTTATTGTCGTTTTAATAGAGCAACTGAAAGTAAATGATCCAAAATGGGACGATGCAGTAGCACAAGAATGGAACAGGATTAAAAAAGAAACATTAATTTTAATTCAATAGAGATAATGAAAGTAATTGCATTCGATGCAGATGATACCCTTTGGGCCAATGAGCACTATTTTCAAGAAACGGAACACCAGTTTAGTGCATTTTTAGAAGATTTTTTGCCACAGCACGCTGTATCTAAGGAACTATTACAAACCGAAATTAATAACCTGCCGCTATACGGATATGGCATAAAAGGGTTTATGTTATCAATGGTAGAAACTGCCATCAGGGTTTCCAATGGTACCATTGATGCAAAATCTATCGAACAAATTATCGGTTTTGGCAAGGAAATGCTCGAAAAACCCGTTGAATTATTGGATGGTGTAGAAGAGGTATTGCGTGCGCTTTATGGTAAATATCGCTTAGTAGTAGCCACCAAAGGCGACTTGCTGGATCAAGAACGCAAACTTAAAAAATCAGGTTTGGAGCATTATTTCCATCATATCGAAATCATGTCGGAAAAAGACGTACCCACGTATGCCAAATTGATCCGCCACCTCGATGTAGCTCCTGCTGAGTTTACGATGATTGGTAATTCCCTCAAATCTGATATACTGCCCGTGCTGGAATTGGGCGGTCACGGCATACATGTACCTTATCATGTTACGTGGGCGATGGAGCATGTAGAGGCCAAGGTAGAACATGCTAATTTTAGACATGTAACGGGTATTCGAGACGTTTTAAACTACATTTAACCCTCTTTCTGATGCAAAAATTAGACATTAATACTTGGGCGCGCAAAGACCATTTCCATTTTTTTAAACAATTTGAAGAACCTTTTTTTGGTGTTGTAGTGACGCTCGACTGTACAGCCACTTATGAAAAATGTAAAAAAGACGGTCATTCGTTTTTTCTATATTACCTCTATCAATCATTAGCGGCAGCCAATGAGATCGAGCCATTCCGTTACCGAATAGTAGGCGAAGATGTGGTCATTCACAACACCATTGATGCCTCTGCAACGATCAATCGGCCCGATGGTACTTTTGGTTTTTCTTATATGCCTTTTCACCCCGATTATGCCGTTTTTGAGGCAGCCGCCAAACAAGAAATAACACGGGTACAACAAAACACCGGACTTGAACTAGCAGCGTCGAACGACCATATTATCCATTATTCCTCCATTCCTTGGCTCAATTTCACCAGCCTCTCACATGCGCGGGCGTTCTCGTTCAATGATTGTATTCCAAAGATCTCTTTTGGCAAAATGACCGAGAACAATGGCATCAAAACTATGCCTGTTTCTATTCATGTCCATCATGCTTTGATGGATGGGTATCATGTGGGACAATTGGTGGAGCGGTTGCAGGAAAAGTTAGGGTGATTATTTTGTGATTGCATGTGACCAAATCTAAATGCTGCGTCTATAAGTTGCTATCCAAAAAAATATCCGGCCTACTGATTGCAGCGGGCCGGACAAAAAACATACTATGAGAAAACTATCACAAATGTATGTTATCTATTTGATGAAAAGATACTGACTTAGGAAGCGGTGCAATTTGCTAGAAAACCTGATGCATTTTGATTATTACCGGACAAATGCAACGCTCCAAATCCTAACCAACATAAAAATTTGATGAATAATCTGAGGCTGATCGTTTACACGACCAGCCTTTTTTATTTAAATTTTATTGCTTACACCGGCTGATGGTTGCGACTTTTCATCCAAAACCATAGTCCTGTAAACGCAGCAATCAAAATAATCGGGAAAATAACGATATTGGACAATGTTGCTTGTCCAGCCATCAATTCCAATTGCTTCATCGACTCTTCTGGAATAGATTTGAAAAAAGCCGTAAGCCCTTCTGGACTCATTGCTCCTTCGTATTTATAGCCCATTACCGCCGCATTATCTAATTTAGACTTGTCCAACCAACCGCCTACAATAGGTTGCAACATTGCCGTGGCAAACATACCTGCGCCGCCCATCAGCGACATACCCAATGCACCCGATTTAGGGATATATTCTGCCGTAAACCCAATCATAGTGGGCCAAAAATAGCATACACCTATCGCAAAAAGAACGGCAGAAACATAAGTCATACCACCTGTTGCATGACTCATCGAATAGATACCCAAAGTAGCAATTACTGCCGAAGCCAACAAAACGCCAACGGGATTGAGGCGGTGAATAACTGGCCCAGCAAAATAGCGACCAACGGCCATCAAACCAGTCACCAAAGCCAATATTAACATCGGTTGTGCGCCTGCCTTACCTAATAAACGCTCTACCCACTGTTGTGTACTCAATTCTGTATTGGCCGTCAAAACCATACAAAGAATCATAAAAATATACAAAGGCGTCATCATGCCCTTCAAGTTATCTAACAATGAAGCCTGTCCAGCATCGGCACGCTCGGGGAACGATTGCCCCATGAACAAATAAGCATAAATAAGCGTAGGGATCAACATCACCCCAATTTGTATTTGCCAACCCAAATTCAAGCCTTGTACGCCCAAAAACTGGGACAATAACGCTCCCAAGAAAATACCGCCAGGAAACCAAACGTGAAATTTGTTCAACATGGTGGTTTGGTTATTCTTGTACATATTGGAAACCAATGGATTACACGCCGCTTCTACGGTACCATTACCAAATCCAATAAAGAAATTAGACAATAGCAATGACGTAAAACCTCCTGCAAAAATCGTCATTAAAATACCTAATAAATGGGAGGCAAAAGCCACCCAGACCATCCGTTTGGGGCCGAACTCATTATACAGCCAGCCGCCAACAATAGTGGCAATAGGGAAACCTAAAATCGCCATTTGATTGATATAGCCCA
>JAAFHO010000317.1 GCA_013297575.1 Chitinophagales bacterium | reverse complement strand
AAGGTCAATTTTCGGCCATACTTCGCCGTTTTCTTCGCCCGATGCGCTGCATCGAACTCAAAAAAGCGGCTCGTCTGACCAAAAATTGCCTACTTTTTTGACTCGAAACCGTTGGGCTAAGTATTTACTAAAAAGCAATAAAAAAACGGGACATTATGATTACTCAAAATGCCCCGTTTTTGTTTTTAAAAAGCCTTGTATTAATTGGCTTGAGTGTATTTCAACTCTTTAATACGCGCCTTTTTACCAACTAAACCGCGCAAATAGTATAAGCGTGAACGGCGAACCTTACCACGTTTTACCACTTGGATTTTAGCGATATTAGGATTGGAGAAAGCGAAAATACGCTCTACTCCTACGCCATGCGACATCTTGCGTACAGTAAAGGATTTGGTCATACCGTGTCCTTTAATCTGGATTACATCTCCGCGATAATCTTGTTCGCGGGTTTTGTCACCTTCCACAATCTTGTAGGTAACAATTACAGTGTCGCCGGTGTTGAAGTTCGGAAACTCAGGTGCTTTGAGCATCTGGCTTTGAACAAACTGAATGGCTTCCAATTCTTTCATCTTAAATGTTAATGTTTCTTTTTTAAAAAGAGCCGCAAAGGTACTATAACTTCTTTCATATATCCAAATTTTATTTGGATATTTTTTGTTCGATTGTGTATGATTATCCTTAATGCAATAAAGATGAATCTTGTCGAACAAGACGCTCTCATCAGAAAAAAGAATGATCAAGTAATATAGATTTCTTGTATCCACGTACCAAGTGTGCAAAAAGTAGCAGAAATCCCTTGCTTTTGTGTCTGTAAAGAAACGCTATGTATTTATGGTAAAAGACAAATATCACCCTAATGGATAAAGTAATTGAATACAAGAAAATTGTCAGAGAACTACTCACCGAAATCGCTGCTATGGCACTAGAACAAGACGGTGGTATAGAGAACCAACTCATCACAGACGATCAACATGGACACTACCTACTATTCTATGTTGGGTGGGAAGGGACAAAGTATTATTATGCGAGTTTTGCTCATTTGGATGTAAAAGCAAATGGCCGTGTTTGGTTGCAACACGATGGTACTGACCTGCCAACAGCAGCATAACCATCCATATCTACACGCACATGATGCGGTTGAAAACCAATCACAATATCGTGCTTAGGAATACCTTGTTTAACCAATTCTTCTCCCATACGCAGATAAAAGTGTTAAAAAAAGGTCAAAAAATGATTCGTAAATCTCTCTTTTCTAGTAATTTTGTGTGGCTTTTTGTTAATGATTGTGAATGAGCATGAATATTAGGTGTTGCAACACTTAAATTTGCAACATCAAAAACGTTACTTGTGAAATATACTCCGTCAAGAATTGCGTTGCGATAAAATCACCTATTTTTTTTACAACATTAACATACTTATTTAAGATGAAAAAATTACTTATTCTCCCACTTTTGGCTATTATGGTTATGGCCGCAGCTGTTGTTGACACTTACAAGGTGGATACTACAACAAGTAACATTGTTTGGCAAGCATATAAAGTAACTGGTCAGCACACTGGAAATGTAAAACTTAAAAGTGGCTCTTTAGTAATGACTGATGGTAAATTGACTGGCGGTTCATTCGAAGTTGAAATGAGCACAATCACTTGTACTGATATGCAAGGCGAATATGCTGATAAATTAATCGGCCATATCAAGTCTGAAGATTTCTTTGGCGTTGCTAAGTACCCAACTGCAAAATATGTAATTACTAAAGCGATCCCAACAGATACAAAAGGTAACTACAAAATCGTTGGTAACATGACGATTAAAACGACCACAAAAGAAGTTAAATTTAATGCTAATGTAGCAGAAAGCAACGGTGTTGCAACGGCTACTGGCAAAATCACCATCGACCGCTCTGAATTTGACGTAAAATACGGTTCAGGTTCATTCTTTGATGGCTTAGGCGACAAGACAATCTATGACGATTTCGATCTTCAGATTGCACTTTCGGCTAAGAAATAAACTAGACACACAGGAAGTTGTTATACATGAATCCGCTCTTGCAGTAATTGTGAGAGCGGAAATTTTTTTGAGTAAAAGGATGAAGTATTGCCATATCCGGTATTTCCTGTACCTTTGTGCGTTTATTTATACATCCTTAAATACAAAAAATCACTTTGTTACGTTATGTTAGGTGATCAAACGTTAATTAAGATATAGTTCAAGTATAAAGTACGCCTTCGTGTATCCTTAAATTGAATTACTCTTGCGATCAAAAAACATATCAATAAATCAGGTTTTACAGTCAATATTCAAGTTAAAACAACTATATTTTACAATGAAGTATTTTTCTACTCTCTTCTTTGCTAGCCTAATTGCACTCCTAAGCATGAGTGTAAGTGCTCCCGGTATTCTGTCACGGAGATTACCATCCTATGCCGTTAATTCTGAAATAGCAGGATTGTTTCGCTCTGAAGGGCGATATACCCCAGGTGTTTTTAATAATACCTCTTGTTCTCCTGCTGATAGTGCAGCTACCGCATTCCGTGTAATGTTATTTGATTATTGCGTATATGATAGTGTTTATGCTAGACAAATGCGTAATTTTGTTACAAGAGAACTGCCTGGCGCTACAGTGAGTGAGTTTATGAATGAATCTTTAGACCGTTTCGATCGGTTATTGGATAAGCAACAAGCCGTCATTATAACCTATCCCTCTAATGGAGATATCGATTTTTTGGCCGCTATCGGAAAAAAATTAGATGTATTTATTCGCAATGGCGGCCTCGTTATTATTACTGGAGCGCATGAAACAAGTGCAATTCAAGCATTGGGGTTACTCTCCCCTGCTGAAGCCTATTATTATGAGGATGCTACTGTACAAAGTAAAAAAATAGATCATCCCATTCTAAAAGGAATAAAACCTAGTTTTTCGTTGGCTAATTTTGTTTACCCAATGGAATTTTCAGACAATGATTTTGTAACGCTTTCAGAATCAGAGGGTTTGCCGGTATTAGGGTACAAAGAAATGGGTGAAGGCAAATTAATCTACCTTGGTTTAGAGTACTATGCCGATGAGCCAATCCCATCAAAAATTTTGGGTAATATTTTTAAATGGGCATTAACTCCGGTAGCAACTACTGTTCCTGCCAAAACAGAAATTACAGTAAGAACCGTAACAAAACGCACCGAAGAAGTACTTTATTCGGGTAGCGCACAGCGATTTGACTTAAAAATCTATCCTAACCCTTATGTAGAAAAGGCATCGTTAGAAATCAATATTGATAAAGCAATGATGGTTTCTGCCGAAATGACCAACGAGACTGGGTCGATTGCCGCTATAGTTTTGTCGCAACGTATGCTTTCTTCCGGCTTTTATAGATTCGATATACCCAATTTGGCACCAGGGATTTATTTTGTAAAATGTAAATTTGGTAACCATATTGAGGTGAGAAAATTGGTAAAAGTCGCTACTAATTAAGTATCCATACACACGGCTTGAAAATATTTTAGAGGTATGCCATGGCTTTTGGACAATCCATGCTACCTTAGCTACATCATGTCCGTACCTGAATTTTTGCCCGAATTTGATTTGTCATTGCGTCCATACACCAAGAATGGACAATTTAAGCATTTAAAGCGGCCTTTTGAAGGCTATTTTGCTGGTATCGCTCCTTTTTTAGGTGGTCCTTACTCTACTATGTATATCACCCGCCCTTGGACAATTCGTCAATATGCGGGATTTTCCACTGCGCAAGCCAGCAATGCATTCTACCGCCGCAACCTCGCAGCGGGCCAAAAAGGTTTGTCTGTAGCCTTTGATTTGGCTACTCATCGCGGTTATGATAGCGACCATCCACGTGTTTCGGGCGATGTAGGCAAGGCAGGTGTGGCCATTGATTCAGTGGAGGATATGAAAATCCTGTTTGATCAAATTCCATTGGACGAAATGTCGGTCTCTATGACCATGAATGGTGCTGTTGTTCCGATCATGGCGTTCTATATCGTTGCAGCCGAGGAGCAAGGCGTTGCCCCTGAAATGTTGTCAGGTACCATCCAAAATGACATTTTGAAGGAGTTTATGGTGCGCAATACCTATATTTATCCACCTTTACCGAGCATGCGGATCATTGGCGATATTTTTGATTATTGTGCCAAAAAGATGCCAAAATTCAATTCTATTTCCATTTCTGGTTACCACATGCACGAGGCTGGTGCCCCAGCGGAGATCGAATTGGCCTATACTTTGGCAGATGGTTTGGAGTATATCAGGACAGGTATTGCTGCGGGATTAGATATTGATGAGTTTGCACCGCGATTGTCCTTTTTTTGGGGTATTGGCATGAATTATTTTCGAGAAATAGCCAAAATGCGTGCAGCCCGAATACTTTGGGCAAAAATAGTACAAGATTTTAACCCTAAAAGTGATAAATCCCTTGCCCTTCGCACCCATTCGCAAACCTCTGGATGGTCATTAACGGAACAAGACGCTTTTAATAATGTAGCACGGACTACCATCGAAGGGCTTGCTGCGGTGATGGGTGGTACTCAAAGTTTGCATACCAACTCCTTTGACGAAGCAATTGCTTTACCAACCGATTTTTCTGCTAAAATTGCGCGGGACACCCAAATGTTTATCCAAAAAGAAACAGGTGTAACCAAGGCTATTGATCCTTGGGCGGGTTCTTATTATATGGAATCTTTAACCGCTGAATTAATGGAAAAGGCTTGGGCTTTGATTGAAGAGGTGGAATCTTTGGGTGGGATGGCTAAAGCGATTGAAGCGGGTTTGCCCAAAATGCGTATAGAAGAGGCGGCAGCACGTAAACAGGCCAAGATAGATTCCGGTGAAGAGCAAATAGTGGGCATTAACGCTTTCCGAATAGCAGATGATGTCGCATTTGATATTTTAGACGTGGATAATGCGGCAGTACGCGATGGGCAAATCAATGGATTAACGCAACTTAAAGCCAACCGCGATCAAAAGGAAGTGGCTTTGGCACTTGAGGCCATTGAGTTGTGCGCAAAAACGGGCAATGGCAATCTGCTCGAATTGGCGATCGTAGCCGCTCGCGCACGTGCGAGTTTGGGCGAGATTTCACTGGCTATGGAAAAGGTTTTTGGCCGTTATGCCGCTACTACTCGTACTATTTCAGGTGTATTCGCAAAAGAAATGACACAAAATTCAGACTTTGAGGCTGCTCAACAATTAGCCAATACATTTGCTCAAGAAGAAGGCCGTCGCCCTCGAATTATGGTCGCTAAATTAGGTCAAGATGGCCACGATCGCGGCGCAAAAATAATCGCTACTGCCTTCGCAGATTTAGGTTTTGATGTGGACATGGGGCCGCTATTCCAAACTCCAGCAGAAGCCGCTAAGCAAGCAGCCGAAAACGATGTCCATATTTTGGGTATTTCTTCTTTGGCCGCGGGACATAAAACATTGGTGCCAGAAGTTATTGAAGCATTGAAGGCTATTGGACGGGAGGATATTTTGGTCGTTGTTGGTGGCGTTATTCCACAGCAGGACTACGAATTTTTGAAAAATGCGGGTGCTGCTGCTATCTTTGGCCCAGGAACGGTGGCATGAAACACAACAAGTTTTTATGGAACGAAGCAAAAATAGCGGAAATAGAGTACCAAACCCGCCGTCATTTTTTACGCACGGTGGGTACAGGTTTGGGTGCAATGGCCTTTGGAGCGTTGTTGCCCGGTTGTGTACAGCCGTCGGGTATTTCGGGGGGTATCGATCCTTATAATCCGATGGTGCCCCGCATTCCCCATTTTGCACCAAGGGCCAAATCGGTGATATTCCTGCACATGGCTGGTGCGCCTTCGCAATTAGAATTGTTTGATTATAAACCCGATTTGTCCAAATTGGATGGGCAAGATTGTCCTCAATCGCTATTAGAAGGCAAAAAATTTGCTTTTATCCGTGGTGTTCCAAAAATGCTGGGGCCACAAGCCACTTTTAAACAACATGGAAATAGTGGTGCTTGGATCAGTAATTATATGCCGCATTTGTCCACAGTGGCCGATGATATTGCTTTTTTGAAAGGTTGTTATACCGATCAATTCAACCACGCTCCGGCACAATTGATGCTGCACAGCGGCAATGCCCGTCCTGGAAGGCCGAGTATTGGCGCTTGGGCCACTTATGGCTTGGGTTCCGAAAATGCTAATTTACCTGGATTTGTTGTGCTTACTTCTGGTGGTAACAACCCCGATGCGGGCAAATCGGTATGGGGCAGTGGCTTTTTGCCCTCTGTGTATCAAGGGGTGCAGTGCCGTTCACACGGCGAGCCGGTCCTTTATTTGGACAATCCAATAGGGATGGACAGTAGTATTCGGAGGGCAAGTGTAGAGGCCATTAATAAAATAAATGAATTGGAGCACGCAGAAACAGGCGATCCTGAAATATTGAGCCGTATTGCGCAGTACGAAATGGCATTTAAAATGCAAACCACTGCGCCAGAAGTAATGACCATCGACGATGAACCCGCCGCTATACAGGAGATGTATGGTGTTGAACCTGGCAAGGTTTCTTTTGCAAATAATGCGCTTTTGGCGCGCAAATTAGTAGAAAAAGGCGTTCGTTTTGTACAGTTATTCGATTGGGGCTGGGATGCCCACGGCACAGGAGAAGATCTTTCTATTGATATTGGTATGGTCAATAAATGCCGCCAAACAGACCGTGCTATTACTGCTTTAATCCTCGATCTTAAACAACGTGGGTTGCTCGATGAAACCCTTATTGTTTGGGCCGGAGAGTTTGGGCGTACGCCCATGATGGAAAACCGCAATGGAAAAGTGATGCCGTTCA
>JAAFHO010000316.1 GCA_013297575.1 Chitinophagales bacterium | reverse complement strand
TTGCGATATTTGTCAGGATGTATGCCCTTGGAATCGTTTTTCGGAACGACACCAAGAACCTGCTTTTGAGCCACACCCCGAATTGCTGCAAATGACCCGCAAAGAATGGGTAGAACTCACAGAAGAGGTATTCGCACGGGTATTCCGTAAATCGGCGGTAAAAAGGGTGAAATATGCAGGATTGGTGCGGAATATTAGGGGATAGGGGTATCAATCTATTATAATACATTTTTAGAAAAGTCGGGGCAAAAAAACAATGATTTATTAGAAAAATTGGGGCAAAAATTAGTGTTTTATTAGAGAAGTCGGGGCAAATATTTGAAATAATCAAAAATTAGTTAAAGAAAATAATAGAAAACATGTATTCACACACCCTAAAAAGCAGTTTATCCACGAATTATTTACAACAATATCCATTCCTTTTATATTTTATTTACACTTATTGCCCCACCTTTGTGCCGTCAAAAAAAAGAACAGCATATCTACGGTTCTTTAGAAGACAATTATGTAATCGACTGAGGTTAATTTAATGCTAACAAATTCCGGTATTGGATACCGATTTGTTGGATAAATTTACTCACTTTAAATTATTTTTTATGCACACATCAGGCTCCGCGACTTCTAAAGTAACAGCCGCATCACTTTTGATCGCTTTAGGTATTATTTATGGCGATATTGGAACATCTCCTTTATATGTACTGAAAGCAATTATCGGGACAAGAGAGATTAGTGAATTATTGGTATATGGCGGTGTATCCTGCGTATTTT
This sequence comes from Chitinophagales bacterium, assembly GCA_013297575.1. GTDB lineage: Bacteria > Bacteroidota > Bacteroidia > Chitinophagales > Saprospiraceae > M3007. Next base: position 6,080 of record JAAFHO010000316.1, on the reverse strand, counting down.
GGACGCTATTTTTCCAAACCACCTTCAAATATGTACTGCTAACGCTCACTGCCGATAACAATGGGGAAGGAGGTATTTTTTCTTTGTATGCTTTGGTTCGTCGTTTTGGAAAAGGGAAACTAGTGTTTTTTACCATTATCGGGGCCAGTACGCTCATTGCCGATGGTATCATTACACCGCCTATTTCAGTGTCATCCGCAATTGAAGGGTTAGAAAAAGTAGTCCCCCATTTGCCCACAGAAATAGTGGTGATTGCGATCGTGACCGCTATTTTCTTTTTTCAGCGGTTCGGAACACACAAAGTCGGTGCTGTTTTTGGCCCTGCTATGACGGTTTGGTTCAGTATGCTATTGGTATTGGGGCTGGTACAAATTGCACACCATCCTGAAATTATTAAAGCCCTTAATCCGATGTATGCATTTCATTTATTGACTGCGTACCCGGGTGGATTTTGGTTGCTTGGAGCGGTTTTTCTGTGTACTACTGGTGCGGAGGCGCTATATTCGGACCTTGGTCACTGTGGTCGTTCCAATATTCGATATACATGGATTTTTGTTAAGACAGCATTAGTTGTCAATTACTTAGGACAGGCTGCTTGGCTGATGCATCAACCTGATAGGTTACTCAACGACCGTAATCCATTTTTTGAAATGATGCCCGAATGGTTTTTATTTCCGGGTATTTTTATTGCTACCGCTGCGGCTATTATTGCATCACAAGCCCTTATTTCGGGGACATATACGCTGATTTCGGAAGCAATGTCGCTTAATTTTTGGCCACGAGTAGATGTACGACAACCGTCCGAACTTAAAGGGCAGATTTATATACCTTCGGTCAATCTTTTTCTTTGGTTAGGCTGTATTGGGGTCATATTATATTTTAAGAATTCGACAAATATGGAAGCAGCTTATGGTTTTTCTATCACAGTCACGATGTTGATGACCTCCGTATTGCTAGCCTATTTTTTACTTTTTGTCAAAAAATGGAATACTGCTTTGGTGGCTTTCATATTAATGATATTTGTTACGATTGAAATAAGTTTTTTGGTTGCCAATCTCCAAAAATTCAATCATGGCGGTTCGGTAGCGGTACTTATTGGTGCTGTATTTTTCTCTGTGATGTACGTTTGGTATTTTGCGCGGAAAATCAATAATAAATTTGTCCGTTTTGTAGAGTTAAAAAACTATAATACACTGCTAGATAACCTGAGTACGGATGACGAAATACCCAAATTTTCGACGCACTTGATCTATCTTACCAAAGCAAATAACCCTGGACATATTGAGGAAAAGATCATAAAGTCTATTTTTTCTAAAAACCCCAAACGGGCCGATGTTTATTGGTTTCTTCATATTAACAGAACCGACGAGCCTTATACGCTTGAATATAGCGTGAATGAATTGATGGATGATAAGGTTATTCGGGTGGACATTAACTTAGGATTTAAGATTCAACCACGTGCAGAGTTGTATTTCAAGAAAATTGTTCAGGAACTTGTTGCTGGGCGTGAACTCAATCTGCATATTCGTCCTGATGGTTCTACAAGGTATAACCCAGAGCCTGGTTTCAAATTTGTGGTGTTGGAAAAATTCCTTTCCGTCGAAAATGAGTTTTCTTTGGGTGATGGGGTTTTGCTCAACGGTTACTTTTTCCTTAAAAGGTTGGGAACTTCCGATGAAAAGGCATTCGGCCTGGATAAAAGCGATGTGATAATAGAGCATATTCCGCTCGTTTATCATCCTGTTGAAAATATATATTTGGAGCGGAAATAGATTTGATTGCCGCTGTATAATTTTTTTGGAACGATGCTGGACTGTTTACTTCATTTCGGCGTCGTTCCAAATCCTGTAAGTGTCGGTTTTTTGTGTGCTTACTCCTGTTGGTTGTGATAAATTTATGTTTTTTTTAAACCCGTTTCTTGCCACTTGTGTACTCTTGACTTTGGTATGCAGATTTGGTGAATAAAGGCACGGGAAAAAACTACGGTATTGAGTTTGATGTATCGGGCCTATTTTTAGGCAGGAGATGGCTAGTATCTCCTGACCTTGAAGTCGTTTAATAAGGATAGCTCTAAATGAAATTCGGTTGATGTTTTGGCCAAATTTCATTTAGGAATCGACCTACGCCTGTGCTACCTACTTACTTGAAAAGGGTGTTGATCTGCGGTATATTCAGGACTTCTTGGACACGAAAGTAGCAAAACAACCGAAATATATACACATATTACGCACAAGGGCTGGGATAGGATCAAGAGCCCGATTAATGATTTGATGCGATAAATTAAGTATATAGAACCTGTTTTTATAGCCTTATAAAAATATTTTTATAAAATATTTCATAATACTTGGTGGATAGTTGGGTATTCACATATATTGCAGCCTTAATCAGCAGTGGTTCAAAATGAAAAAACAAAATTTATATCACGCACGAAGCCCTGTCGGTCTCCTCTTGAGGGGTCGACAGGGCTTCGTGCGTATAGCCAGCATACACGCAATAGACGACTAAGTGAAATGCGCAATGCGGGATAAATACTCAAATCCGCAGCATACACGCAACAGACGACTAAGTGGAATGCGCAATGCGTGTTTTACTTAGTCGTTAGTTGCGGTAGTGCATTAGTTTGGCAGTAATTAAAAAACATAAATGCAAAAAGACAATGACATATCCGGACAGGTCTTGACGGAAGCATATGATGTTCGATCGCCGGAAGCGGGCGAATAAATTTTCATGCCATTTTTATCGAGTTTTTTCTGCTTGCTTTTTATAACTCCAAACTCTCCAAGATACATTTCTAAACATTTCTAAAAATAAATTTCATGCCAAAAGGAATCTCCCTCCACATCGGACTCAACCATATCTCTCCTCAGCATTACGGGAATCTTGCTCCGCTCAAAGCCGCAGTCAACGATGCTGTTTTTTGGAAAAACTACGCCGAGCAACACGGCTACCGAACCCTATCGCTCCACGATGAGGAATCTACCGTCCAAGCCGTCAAAAAAACGATCGCTCAAATCGCCGAGCAAATGCAAGCGGGAGACATTCTCCTGCTTACCTATGCCGGGCACGGCGGACAGGTTTTCAACCAAAAACCGCAGGGACTCGATCGTGAACAGTACGATCAAACTTGGTGTCTGTACGACCGCCAACTCCTCGACAACGAACTGTACGAAGCGTTTGAGGCCTTTCCAGAAGGTAGCCGAATCCTTGTTGTGTCAGACAGTTGCCATTCCGGTACCGTCACCAGGGCCGAAGAAATTAACTTATCCCAACTCCTCGAAGATGGCAATGCCCGGGCCGCTGATCTGCGCGGCAGCCGCTCCCGAAAACTTCCCCGAGGCACTATTCCTCGAAACCTCCTTCAAGATACTTATGACGACATTGTAAAATTGTACAAAAACAAACGAAAAGGCGCATTAGTCAAATCCGCAGTCAAGCTCCTCGCCGCCTGCCAAGACAACCAGCAGACCTATGACGGAGACGAAAATGGCATTTTCACAGCAGCCCTCGCCAAAATACTTGCCGATCCCGCCCAAACCGATTCCAATTGTGAATCGCTGATCGAAGCTATCAAAATGAGCTATGCTTTTCCGACTCCTAATTTTTTTCAGTATGGGGCGATCATTGAAAGTTTCGACAAAGGTTCACCTTTCAAAATTGATATTGACAACGCGACGCTCATCGTCGGTAATCGGGAGCCCCATCTTGTTCCACCGCTCCAATCCATCGGTGATCAAAACGCGAACTGGGACGACTCTTTCGAGGTAAAAACTGCTGCGCAGATTTCTCTAAAAATTGAAAATCCGAATGCCGATACCATCGTCGAAGGCGAGAGCGGCGACCTGAAAATTTTGAACCGGAATAGATCGGGCAATATCGACCATCTGCTCCTCGAAGTGCCGAAATTGCCTTTCCAACAAGCATGGTCGGCAGCCCACGCCTTGCAAACAGCTCTGGCAGAACGCGGATACGCCGCCGAAGCCGAACCTGTCCAATCGCTCAATGCCACGGGACGTACCCGCCCCGTGGCCGCCCGCGAAGGTGACAAAAGCAACCCAGATTACATTCCTGACTGGCCGCCTGTGGGTGTGGCAGCCGACAAAAATCCTTTCATAGGCTGGCATCTCGACGAACGGCACACCCAGTTTGCCGACGCGCAAGCCGCCATTTTGAAAAAAGCGGATGCCCAACTAAAAATCAAAATCGCGCACCTCGACACGGGTTACCTCATCGACCACCCTGCCCTGCCACAGCATCTAAACACGATGGAAGCCAAAAGTTTCGTACAAAGCGAAAACCCTAACCAAGCCATCGATCCCAAAAATTCCGGCCAGGACGGACACGGTATGGGGACGCTCGGCATCCTTGCAGGCGGGCAGGTGACGCAGCAACACACCTTCAACGAATTCGAGGGGCTCATCGGTGCAAATCCGTTTGCCGAAGTCCTGCCACTCCGCATTTCTGATTCGGTCGTCATCTGGAATTCCGATAATTTCTGCGCTGCAGTCCGCTACGCCATCGAACGAGGCTGTGAAGTCATTACCATGTCAATGGCTGGCAAGCCGAACCGCGACATGGCGCGGGCGGTCAACGAAGCCTATGAAGCAGGCATCGTCATCGTGTCGGCAGCAGGCAATTGTTGGTACAAAGGGATGGGTGCGCTGCTCCCAAAATGTGTTATGTACCCAGCCGCCTTCGAAAGGGTTATCGCGGCGACGGGCGCACTTTTCACCGACGAACCCTATGACAAAGATTTCATGCTCTCTGCTCGCATGAACATCACCACAAAATATATGCAAGGCTCATGGGGGCCCGCTTCCCGCATGAGTCGAGCATTGGCGGCATATACACCCAACATCCCTTGGGCATCCAGTGAGTTCACTTTTTTGCGTAGTGGCGGCGGAACGTCCTCTGCCACGCCTCAAATCGCCGCCGCCGCCGCACTTTGGATTGGTTACCACCAAAAGGATCTCCGCGAGCGAGGTTTTTACGAAAAAGGTAATGAATGGAAGAAAGTGGAAGCCGTCCGCTATGCGCTTTACAACTCCGCTGTGAAAGAGAAATCTTTTGCAGAGTGGAAAAAGTACTACGGAAATGGCATCCTGCGATCTTTCGACGCACTGCAAATCGGCGTTCCCGATGACTCAAAACTACAAAAAGCCCCCCCGGCAGAATCCAGTTTTGGAGGCTTTTTGGAAACCGTCGGTTCGTTTTTCAAAAATCGACCGCTCTTCCGCAGCGAAACCCCCAAGCCGACCGCCGATTCGCTTGCCCTCGAATTGCTACACCTTGTACAGACAGAACCCCGGTTTGCTGAAATATTTTCCGAACTTGACCTTTCCGCATCCGATCCGGCCGCCGAACTTTTGAAGAGCGACGACTTCCGCTGGCAAGTCCAGCAATCCCCCTTCGCTTCCGATTTTTTGAAAGAAGCATTCGTTTGAAAACATTTCCAATCCAGAAAAGTCATGGAAAAAAACACCCTTTTCGCCACCCTCGTAGGCATCAACGCCTACTCCAAAAACCCGCTCGAAGGCTGCATCAATGATGCCCTCGACCTCGACCGTTTCCTCCGCCAGCACTGCCGGCAGCAGCCCAACGGTTCGCTTCAATACGAGCCGTACTACTTTTTGGCGCCCCGCGATTTCGACGAGCCGAGCATCGCCGAACACCGTCAAACTTTTGCAGAAGCAGATTTCAAAATCGAAACACCTACGTTTGAAAACCTCAAAACCCTCGCCTTCGCCCATCTGAAACAAGCCAAAGCGGGCGATATCTGCCTGTTTTATTATTCTGGGCATGGGTCGAGTGTCGGTGCGCCGCCAGAGTTTGCTTACACAAAATCGGATAACCGCAACGAAACCATTGTCTGCGTGGACAGCCGCAGCAACCCCGCTGCTCGCGACCTCATTGACAAAGAAATAGCTTATCTCCTCGCCGACGCATTGCGCGACCCCGACACGGGACTGCAAAAAAAGGATGTCCACTTCCTTGTCGTTATGGACTGTTGTTTCGCGGGCAGCAACACACGTAGCGGCGACGACGAACTCGCACCTATCCGGTACCGCCACGAATCGCCCGCC
>JAAFHO010000315.1 GCA_013297575.1 Chitinophagales bacterium | reverse complement strand
AGATTGAAAATCACTTACCTCGAATTTCCAGTATGAATTTTCTATGCGTTCAATGACCTTATCATTGGACACCCAACCTCCTTTTTGGGTCAATGAAGCGGAAGCAAATACTTTTTTAGTAGATCCAATTTTTCCCCAATCTTCGTCCTCTGTAGTATGCGTCACTCTTGGCATGATACCCAAGCCTGTATGAATTTTGCTAACGTCGCAAAGTATGGGTGTCTTGAAGGCACGTTCCAACGAGCAATTGAATGTAGTGGTCAGATTGACTTTTGTTATCATTTTTTTTATATTTTAAACGGTGTTATTTTTTATAATATATTCGGGCAAAAATGACTCTGTAATATGGATACAAAAGTACGTCGTGTAATACCCATAGCGCAATTTTTAAACTTGAAGTCTTGTGTTTTTGAAATAAAGCGTAGGAAAATGGCTATGAGGCGTATTTTTTCTTACAGTCGTACACTTTTTCTCATACTTCCAGATAACAGGATTACCTAAACTTTTATTTTAAAGTATTCAAATATGCGCCAGTGCAAATGGGTATGAACGGTGGTTTTTATTTCTTACGATTGAATTATAAGGGATAATAGAGCGATTGTTGGGAAATTAAAAAGCGTCGGCGGGACTCAAGTCGCGCCGACGCTTTACATTTTAAAATCTATTTCAGTGCCTGCAATTTGCGGTAACAACCCACAGTAAACAAGGCGTACCCCAATAAATCCACGGGAATAGTATAGTTTTTGGCCTCGGATAATAGCGTATTGCGCAATACCATGGATAAAACAAGGGTGGCAGCGCCGATAATGATGAGCAGGTTGGGTGTTTTGCTGTCCATAAGTTTACAATCCTTTTGAACCAATTAAATCAACTTCCCTACGCTCAATCGGCGGCAAATTACGCACCACCATTTGCATCGTATTTCGGATACGTTCTTCAAAAAGGACAATTTTTCCTTTTTTCAGATTGTCTATCGTATCCTGAGTATAGTGTCGGATGGTAATCAACTCCAATTCAGATTCCTTTTTAATTTTAAATTCATCGGATACTTCTTTGCAGAATTTTTCGATCCGATCGGCTACATTTGGTACGCAAATCGTAAAACTAATGGCTGTATTTTGCATAGAATTGACAAAAATACGCTGTGTCGCCAATTTATCAAACAAACGCGCCATGTGGTGTTCGGCCACAAAAGAATAATCGAGCGTACTGATATGCAGCAACGCTTGGTTTTTTTCTACAACGATAATGGGCGGATAAGTATCTTCGGTATCGCTGCTGATTTCGGTGCCTTCGCCATCGGGGTTGATAAACGATTTTACATACAGCGGAATGCTTTTGTTTTGTAGCGGTTTGATCGTTTTAGGATGGATCACCGTAGCACCATAATAGGTCATTTCGATCGCTTCTTTGTACGAAAGACGGTCTAATTTGATCACATTTTCGAATAAACGCGGATCGGCATTGAGTACACCAGGCACGTCTTTCCAGATGGTCATACTTTCGGCATCCAAACAATGGGCAAATATCGCCGCCGAATAATCGGAACCTTCCCGACCGAGGGTGGTCGTGAAATTTTCGGTGGTGCTACCGATAAAGCCTTGCGTGAGTACAAAACCACCTGCGGCCAACATCGGTGGTACCACTTTTTGAATATTTGTTCTGGTTTTTTCCCAAATTACCCAACCTTCGCGGTAAGTATTGTCGGTAATCACAACATCGCGGGCATCCAACCATTGTGTGTTGAGGCCGGCTTTGTTGAAATATGCACTAAGGATTCGCGTGGAAACCAATTCGCCCATACAGACCAATTGGTCGTACATATAGTCATAATCTTCGTTAGGTGCTTCGTCGAGTACCCATTCGCCTTCTACAAACGTATCGTTGATGGTCGTAAATACCTCGTCGTTGGCATCGAATAGCTCGCGCATCACGGCGTAATGGCTTTCTTTTACCTCGTTATACAGTTCGTGCGCATTGCCGGTTTGTTTGGCGTGCGCATTGATCACCGCTTCGAGGGCATTGGTGTTTTTGCCCATTGCAGAAACGATAATGACCAATTGTTCGTCTTTGTAGCGTTGCAAAATAGTAGCAACATTTTTAATTCCAGCAGCATCTCTTACACTGGCTCCACCGAACTTGAAAACCTTCATGTTTGTTTATGATTTATGATTCTAAATATACGCTTTTGCTCCTGTGCAAAACGGGCGCAAAGATATGTGATATTAATGGATTTGCGTAATTGCGACAATGGATTACGCGGGGGTATCATCCAAATGATCGGTTAACCGTTGTACCAATTTGAATTGGCTGAAAAATGTTCGGGCAATAACACGCCCCACGGTATAAACCGGAATGCCCAATACCATACCAGCAACGCCTCCAATTTTTGCGGCCATCAAGGTCACTACAAAAATTTCTAACGGGTGCGCTTTTACGCTTTTGGAAAAAATAATGGTGGACAAGAACAGGTTATCAATCGCCTGAACGGTTAGAAAAACACCCGCTACCTTGAGCAACATAAAACTAATTTCCTGAATTTCGAGGTTCAAACCCGACGACAAGGTGATAAAACAACCAAATACCAAACCGATAATAGGCCCTACATAAGGTACGATGTTTAGCAAGCCGCCTGCTACACCTATTAATAAGGCATTGGGAATACCAAATAGCCACAATAAGATAGTAATCATCACCGAAAATGCCCCGAGTTGCGTGAGTAAACCCTTGAAATAACTCGTTAATACGTTACTGGATTCGTCCATGGCTTGTAGTACTTTAGGCTCTGCATCGGTGGGTACAAGAGAATGGATAATACCAGCAAACAAGCCTTTTTCCTCCAAAAAAAAGAAAAGAATAAAGGAAATAGCAGAAAGCGCCACCACAATATTGCCCGCTGTGGAAAAAATTGCGCCTACAATATCGCTGACCAAGGAAGGCTTGAACCATTGCAAGAGGGTTTCTTGTGTTTTGGTGGACAACGATTCGCCCGTTGCTAAAATACCAAACCGATGTGCCTGGGTATCTAAATAAGCAAACGGTGCTTGTAGTTTTTGCTCAATAGCGACATAATCTAAATTGGCAAAATTATTGGCCTGATGTACCAATGTCGGTACAAAAACCAACAATAAACCAATCATTATGGCATAAAAAACAGCCAGTGTAAGCAGTGCCGCGCCAGCATTGCCTATTTTGTATTTCCCAATTTTGACTTTTTGGGTAAAAAACTGCATCAAAGGCTGCCCCAATAAGGAAAGTACCCACGCTAACAGCAAATAGGTGACAACATCGCTAAAGTACCACATCATGGCTGCCACGATGAAGGTACTAAGGATAAAAACAAAATTTCTATTGATAAAAGCCATTGTGTATTAATTTTGAAATTTGTGTTTACTGTAAATCATGGATTAAAATGTATAGCAAATTGAATTTCAGGTACTTATGAGTGAACGTTTACGAAATCTTGAAGGTTTCGTAACCGTAACGCCTACCCATGTATTATCTAGCATCCCTAATTCTGCCGCCTGAAGGTGTAAATGTGTCCTGCCGAACGGGTATTTGTGGTACTTGTTTGGGTAAATAAGGTTGTTCTTGTTTGGGCATTTCTTTTTTGGGCCAATAGGGCTTGTGTGTGGGTTTTATTTGCGCTACCAACCACGTAATGGCGAGGTAAACAATACCGCTCATTATCAACCATCCCGCCCAATTGGGGAAAGGGATGACCCGTTCTGGTGCATCGTTCCAAGGTGCTGGTGCTGGATCGAAAGCATCCATTGGAAGTGCTTTTTGTTGGTGTAGATCCAAATGGTTTTGCCGCAATTCCACGATTACTTTTCGCAAGTCTTCCACGAGTTTGAACCACGCATCCTCTCTGGGTTTTACTTGCCCTACCGTCTTTCCCACTGGTCCCAAGGTAGAAAAACCAGCCAATCTAGAGTGTATTTTCCATTGGGAGGTTTCTACCAGCACTGGATAAATCCGTACATATTTACTGCCCAACTGCTGATAACGATCCACGGCACCGGGTATTTCTATGTTTTCGATCCACGGTGTTGCGATGGATTTTTGGCTTGTAAAAAACAAAAAAATATGCCCTTGATCTAGTTCTTCGTGCATTTTGCGGTGGTAAGGTCGCTTACTACTGCGGGGTGAATACCAAAAAAACAAGATATTCCACGGGTACGGCACTACAGGATCTGGCTCGGGGTGATCGTACCAAATCCGTAAATTATAACGTACTTGCAAGGGAGCGATCCACTCCATGAACTCCGCTACATAGCGTTTATCAGCCGGTGCATGTGAAATATATAAATGGAGCATGTGTCGGCGGTTTAGAGGGTATCGGTTGGGATGGGTACATCCACTGGCGGTTGGACAGGATTTTCGCGGCGGTACTCCTCGGGTATTGGGTTTCTTTTAATCGTTCCCGGTGCCATTTTTCGGGTGCATTGGGAATCATAAGCCCTCGCCGTGGAGAACAGTAAAGCGATCAACATGGCCCATCCTACCCATTGCGGAAAAGGGATAAGGATGGTAGGTGTGTCGTTCCAAGGCAGCGGTTTTGGGTTTAAGGGCAGCCCTTCAATTTTTCGTTTTTCTAAGTGATTTTGGGACAAAACCTCGATAATTGGCTTCAATTGATCCAAAACCATCGCCCATCCTTCTTTATTGGAGGGCAATTGATTGATCGCTTTCCCCGCTGGGCCGAGGCTAGGAAACACCCCCAAACTAGAAAATGTCCTCCATTGAGATGCCGAAACGGGCACTGTAAACACGCGAACATAATGATTACCCAAGGTATCGTACCGCTCGATGGCGGCGCGCTCTTCTACGTCCTTAATCCAGTCCACATTGACCGATTTTTGGCTGGTTAAGAACAAATAAATATCGGCCATGGCCAGTTCATTGGGCAAATATCTGTTGTACGACAACCGATTGTTACTGCGTGGGCGGTACCAAAAAAAGAGCAGACTCCAAGGGAATGGAACGATGGGAGCGGGTTCGGGATGATTATACCAAATTCGAAGGTTGTATTTTTCCTTCATTGGTTGTATCTCCGCCAAAAATTCTTTTAGGTATTTTTGGTCACCATCTGCGTGCGAAATGTACAGGTTGAGCAATATTGATTCGTTTCGTGCAAAGGTAACAAGATATTAGGAACGAGAATTTAAAAAAATGCCCAACGCACCTTACGGCGATCGGGCGAAATAGTTTAGTTCCTAACCTAAAACTATATTTGTCTTTTGTTTCGTCAACTTGAAATTTACCTACAAAGATAGATGCTTTGCGAAGTGGTAAGCATGCGTATTTACTTTAAGTATGTGTAAAGATTGTATTAAGCCTGTGTTAATTTAATGAAAAAAATTCTTATGCGTATCACAGCATACACTAATGCTTACCAAACATAAAGTTTTGAGTAAATTTTTGGGCCGGATCCAATGTGCATAAAATTTTTATTATCTGCCAAATATTGGTCGTTCACTAAAAACTTATAAATATTTTCTCCTTTGGGTAATACAATTTCACAAGTCCAATACCCATTTTCTTTTGTCATTTTGATTGGATGTTTTGTCCATTCTGTAAAGTCGCCCATAACAGCAACTTGATCCGCTCCTTCAAAATCGGGTAATTTAAAAATAACTTTCTGATTTTCTTGTTTGAAAAAGAGTGTAGCCACATAATTGTTAGGATTTGCGTCCAATGCCTTTGTGAAATTTTTATTACTCTCCTCTATATTATTTTCTTTTCGGTAAGCTACGCCTAACCAAGCATAAATATTGGTGTTGCTTTGGTCAAATTCTATTATACATTCTAATAACTTAATAGCATCAGTTGTTTGCCCTTTTTCAATCCAACTTATGGCCAAATTTATGGCATCGTCATTTTTGAAATTGTATTTGTCAAACGATGTTTTCCTTAAAGTTTTGTAATGTTCAATAGTTGCATTTATGCCCTTACTTTTCATCTCATTTTCAAGTATATTTGCAATACTTTCAGGGAAATATTTTTGCATCTCTTTATGGTGTTTCCCCTTTTTTAGTTCTTCTGATAAGCGTAGTGTTGAAACAGTAGAAAAATCATTTTTGTAGTATAAATAAATGGTACTTGTCTTTAAATTAACTGCCATTGAATAATTAGAAATTAGATTATTAGGCAATTTTTGAGTTGACTTTTCCAAAATATTTGTAATGTCCTTTAATTGAAAACCTGTAGTTGAATTCAAATAATGAGTGGCAGCATCTCTTCTGTGGCAGGCTTCTTTGTGTCCATTATTAATGCAATAATTTGTCAATGCAAAGTTATTATCAGTCTTGCCAATAATGTATCCACCTGTAACCGTTGCATAATTTCCGCTAGCGTCGCCTATGAATAGTTGCGCATAATTAAGTTTTACCAAATTATATGTACCAAGATAAGCCAATGCTTCTTTTACGGTTTTACATTTTTTTAAAATATCTGTAACAACTTGCTTTTTCCTATCTTTCTTTTGTTGGTCTTTCACAACCTGAATTTGGTCTATGGCCGTAAAATCCATAAAAAGTCCATGTTCATTGAGCCCACCTTGTGGATTTAGATATGAAAAGCCATTTAGCAGTTTTCCAAACGACAATTCTGTCCAAATAGCATAGCCATAATTACTAGATTGGGCAGGATAAAACCACATGCTATATTTCACATTTTGTAGTTCATCTTCATTGTTTCCAATCCAAACGCTTTGGCCATCATTAGCCATAAAAACGGTACAGGCATTTACAAGTATTGTACTTATCAAAAAGCAGGTAACAAAACTGTATTTCAGTAAATTCTTTAATTTTAGCATTTTATAATGTTTATTTGTTAATAATGCTCAAAATTAGTAGGC
>JAAFHO010000314.1 GCA_013297575.1 Chitinophagales bacterium | reverse complement strand
TCGATCCTGCTTTTATGGGCAAAGGATTGGGACAGGTAATGATGAACGAAATTCTCGACTTAGGAAGAGCACGTGGTTTGCTTCGGATAGAATTAAGTACGGCCACTATTAACGAACGCGCCATCCGCTTGTACGAAAAGATGGGTTTTGAAAAAGAGGGTATTTTACGCAAATATACCTACCTCAAAAGCGAAGATAGGTTTTTGGATGAAGTGCTGATGGCGGTGTTTTTGTGATTTTAAGTATAGTGCATGCAATACCAGCAGAATTTTCTACTTCTTAAAATTAGCTTCAAAATACCCTTCTCTTAGAATAACGCTATCCGGTGCAATAGCGGCAATAAATGTAGCAGTAGTAGCACACTCGAAGCGTTTTTCTACATCCAAGCGTGTTCTAAAAATTGTCAAAAAACACCTACTTTTTCGACTTTATCCAGTTGAATTAAGTTTCCTGCTCTTTTTACGACAAAACTTAAACCCTAATTATTTTGCTCTTCCTAAATAGCATTACTTTTGCGAGAGATTGTTCCAGAAATGCAGACGGAAGCCCCTGTATTTCGACTAAAAGCATCATATCATCGAATATAATCGTTTTATTGCAACGTTTTGTAATAAATTTACACCTTACACAGACTAATGAAAAATATCGTTCTCCAATCACAATTAATATTACATTATTTAACTAATAGCATTCTATGAAAAGCAAATTATTACTGTTGTTCTTATTTTCTTTTTCGATACTCCGGGCGCAGGAGTTTTTTAAATCCATCCCATCGAATCAGTTACCTACTGCTGAAAATGGTAAAGCACGCACTTGGATGCCAACCACTTACAGCGCTTGGCAACTCAATTTGAACGCCCTTTCTGCGGCGATTCAATCCGCTCCGATGGAATTTACTACTGCTGCATACTACAACAATACATCCGTGGTGGCTATTCCGCAACCCGATGGACGCACGGAGGATTTTGCTATATTTAAGGTGCAATCTTGCGAACAAGCGATTTACGACAAACACCCGGAAATCAGAACTTTTGCAGGTCGTTCTTTGAGCAATCCAGCAAAAACTATCCGCGGAAGTATTACGATTCGCGGTTTTCGATTGATGATTAACGAGGAAGATAAAAGTACTTCTTTTGTAGAACCTTATTTAGAAGGCAATACAACGTACTATTTGGCATATCGGGTAAGTGCTATTTCGAAGGATCTTTTCCCACAGGGCTTGTCGCGCGGCGTTGCGCCCAATGCACCTGAAAATACACTACCCGATGTAGCGGCTTTGGCTACAACCAGTGGCGTTTCGGAGCGGAGTACCGAACTGGTGCAATTAAAAAAATACCGTTTGGCTGTTTCTTGTACTGGTGAATTTGGTCAAGATCATGGCGGTACTAAAGAAGGTGCCTTTGCGGGTATTGTTGAATATGCCAACTGGGTAAGTAGTCTTTTTGAAAGAGATATGGCGCTTCGGCTGGAATTGGTGGCCAAAAGCGAAGATGTAGCCTTTTTTGATCCCGTAACGGATCCGTTCCCGAGTACGAATCCACTGTCGTTATTGTCCACCAATGGACTGGTCATTAATGGTTATATTGGTATTGCTAATTACGATATTGCACATAATTTTTCTCGTTATGATCCTGCTACGGCGGGCGGAATCCTTGGTGTAGCGGGTGCCATAGGCAATGGATGTGTAGAAAGCAACAAAGCAGATGGCGTTTCTACTGGTTATAAAAGTGTTGATTATGGTGCTAACTTTGTGAATACCGTAGGGCAGGAACTCGGCCACCAATTGGGTGGAGGGCATACCTGGAACCGTTGCGGCGGCGGTAATGGCCGTAACAGCCAGAGTGCTTTTGAACCGGGTAGCGGCTCTACGATTATGTCGTACGCTGGTGCTTGTGGTGGCGATAATGTACAATTTGATTCCGATTTGTATTTCCACGCGGGTTCTATTGAAGAAATTAAAGCGTATTATACCTTCTTTTTTGGGGCAACTTGTGGTACATTTACCGAAACAACCAACCATATTCCTCAAGTAACGCTACCTTATACCAACGACTTTTTTATCCCAATCAAAACCCCTTTTGAACTCGATGGTAGTGCAACGGATGAAGATGGTGATACGATTTCTTATTGCTGGGAACAAATGAATACCGGCCCAGAAACGCCGTTGCAAACGCCAGTGGGCAATTCTCCTTTGTTCAGGACTTGGCCGCCCAATGCCAATACAAATCGTTATTTCCCAGCGTTGGGTACGGTATTAGCCAATACTTTTGATGTGACAGAGCAGTTGCCTACCTATTCCCGCGATATGGATTTCCGCCTTTCGGCGCGGGATAATCGACCAAGTGATGGCGGTACCAATTGGGCCGATGTGTCCTTCCGCGCAACGGATTTGGCAGGACCATTTGTGGTGATGCAACCCAATCTAGCATCTGTATCTTGGAAAAGTGGTGAATATGTATCTGTAAAATGGGATGTGGCCAATACTTTCGCCGCTCCGGTCAGTTGTAAAAAAGTAAATATCCGCCTCAGTACCGATGGTGGCCTCACTTGGCCTACTACACTCGCAACAGGTGTAACCAATGATGGCGAACACACGATAAGCGTACCAAATATCGTGACCACCAAAGCCCGTATCCGCGTTGATGCAGCAGATAATGTGTTTTACGATGTTTCCAATTTTAACTTTAAAATAGAAGCACCCACCCAGCCTTCATTTACGGCGGCAATGAGCGAAAATTCGGGTACACTTTGCTTGCCCAATACGTTCACCGCCGAAGTACTCACGGCTGCTGTTTTGGGCTTTAGCAATACCGCAACGATTGAAATTGTCGCTGGTAATTTACCGGCCACCGCAACAGCCTCTTTAAGCAAAACAAGCGTGCAACCGGGCCAATCGGCTACGCTTATTGTGGATATGTCTAATGTAACACAAGCGGGTACATTTACTTTTGATATCAAAGTAAGTGCTGCGGGCGCTACTGATGTCATTTTCCCAGTAACAATTACGACAATTACCAATGATTTCTCCACTATGGCGCTGCAATCACCTTCCGATGGTAGTTCCAATTTGGTACAATCGCAAATATTACGTTGGACAAAGGCCATTGATGCCGAAAGTTATAACCTCCAATTGTCCACCAGTGCGAATTTTGCACCGGGGACAATTATCGCCACTAAGAGCAATACCCAGTTGGATACGTTCAAAATACCATTCCTTTTGGAAAAAAGCAAGGCTTATTACTGGCGCATTCGCCCCAATAATGCTTGTAGCCCACATGCTTGGACGGAGCCATTTTTCTTTTCTACACTGACCGAAAGTTGTGCTAATTTTGGCCCGGCAGATCTACCCAAAAGCATTGCGCCGGGTATTTCTTCCATCGTAGAATCAAAAACAGAATTGTTATCCAATACGATTATTACGGATATCAACATCAAGCAATTAAAGGGTTTTCATGGCGAATTTTCCGATTTGGATGTACGTTTGATTTCACCTGCTGGTACCGAGGTGACCTTATTTAAAAGTAAATGTCAGGGATATAATGGCGTTTTTGATTTGGCACTAGACGACAGTGCGCCCAGTTCGTTCACTTGTCCGCCAAGCAATTTAGGTAACTCGTATGTACGCCCACAAACCCCATTAGCGGCTTTTATTGGTCAAAGTGCGCAAGGAATCTGGACGCTGCGCCTCAAGGATGTACTGGCTGGCGAAGGCGGCACCTTGGAAGCGTTGCAATTTGATATTTGTCAGTCATTGGAAGTAAATCCACCAACAATTGTCACCAATAATATCCTCGCTTTGGATAATGGAACGAATAAAGTTGTTTCTTCCGATTATTTGTTGATTAATGATGCTGATAACACCCACGAACAATTGGTTTTAACCCTGTTAACAGTGCCTTACCACGGCTACTTGGCCAAGGATGGTTTTGCGTTGGTGCAAGGTGACAAATTTACCCAATCCGATATCGACAATGGCATTATCCGTTACTACAATGATGGAACAGGGGCAACCAGTGATTATTTCCGTTTTGTGGTGAGCGATGGCAATGGCGGTTTTTATGGTACACCTACTTTTTTGATCCAAATCACGGTAGATGCGCCTGAATTGGCGGCCAACAACTACGCTTTCCGGCTTTTACCAAATCCAGCACAGGATGCAGTTTGGATTACATTGGAGCAACCTGTAATGGATGATTTGAGTATTTTTGTGTATAATACATCGGGTCAATTGGTGCGCTCGGAGGTGATGGCCCGTGGCAATACGCGCCACCAAATCGCGATGGCTACTTTGCCTCGTGGTATGTATTTTGTACAGGCCAGCGGTAAAGACGGCGTACGCGTAGAGAAATTGATGTTGAAATAATTGTAGATTTATCGTACTATATATATTTAATAGGCAGTTTGTGGGTGCTATAATTTGTTTAATTTTAAATGTTAAACGTTTAATTTTAAATATTAAAGCACTTACAAACAGCCGCTTGTAACGTCTAACCAATCAAGTTTACTTATGAAAGGCAAACTATTACTCATATTATTATTCCCTTTTGCAGGGCTTTCGGCACAGTCATTTTTTAAATCCATTCCAGCAGAAATGCTCCCTGCTGCCAAAAACGGCACAGCGCGTACGTGGACACCTGCTGCATACACCGCGTGGCAACTCAATTTGGATGCCCTTTCTGCGGCAATTAAATCGGCACCCACAGAATTTACACCTGCTGCTTACTACAATAATACATCGGTAGTGGCCATTCCGCAACCCGATGGTACTACGGAGGACTTTGCCATTTTTAAGGTGCAAGCCTGTGAGCAAGCCGTTTATGATAAACACCCCGAAATCAGGACTTTTGCTGGTCGTTCTGTGCGCAATCCAGCCAAAACGATCCGCGGTAGCGTCACCGTTCGAGGTTTTCGCGCGATGGTTACAGGCGACAATTATAATACATCATTTGTAGAGCCTTATTTGGCGGGTCAGACAGATTATTATTTGGCTTATAATGCCAGTGCTGCACCCCATGACCTCCTGCCTCCGGGGCTTACCCGTGGTGTGGATCCAAACACGCCACCTTATATCCACCCCGAACTGCCTGCTACTGTTACACAAGTGGCCGAGCGCGGAAATGCGGAGTTGGTACAATTGAAAAAATATCGTTTTGCCGTTTCCTGCGCAGGTGAATTTGGTGCTGACCACGGTGGTACAAAAGCATTGGCATTTGCGGCAGTGGTAGAATATAGCAACTGGGTGAGTAGTATTTTTGAAAGGGATATTTCCTTGCGCCTCGAATTATTAGCTGTTTCGGAGGAAATGTCGTTTTTCAATCCCAGTACCGATCCGTTCCCATCCCCTGTTACCGAAGAATTACTTGCAACGAGTAGTATTGTCATCAATGGTTTTGCTGGAATAAACGGCTATGACGTAGGACACGTATATGGTCGTTATGTATCTGGTGCCGGTGGCATTGCTGGTGGTAATGGTTGCGTATCGACCAGTAAGGCTAGAGGTGTTTCAACTGGTGGTGGTGGCAATAACTATGGCCCCGGGTTTATCAGTATTATTGGACAGGAAGTGGGACACCAATTGGATGCCGGACATACCTGGAACCGCTGTAGTACTATTGCTGGCCGTGCTGGACAGAGTGCATTTGAACCGGGTAGCGGCTCTACTATCATGTCGTATGCGGGTTCGTGTGGTAGCGATAATGTGCAGAATTATTCAGATTTATACTACCATTCGGGGTCTATTGAAGAGATTAAGCGGTTTTATACGCTTTTTTTTGGTGCTAACTGCGGCACATTAACGGAAACCACCAATCATCATCCTACTGTCACGTTGACTTATACCAACGACTTTTTTATTCCCATCAAAACGCCTTTTGAACTCAATGGTAGTGCAACGGATGAAGACGGCGATGCGCTATCTTATTGCTGGGAGCAAATGAATACCGATATTGAAACACCGCTACAAAGTCCGATCGGTTCAGTGCCGTTGTTCCGTACTTGGCTACCCAATGATAAAACCAACCGCTATTTCCCAGCCTTGGCCACGGTGTTATCCAATGGATTTGATGTTACGGAACAATTACCCACGTATTCCCGCGATATGGATTTTCGCCTCACTGCCCGCGATAACAACCCAAGCGCTGGCGGTGTACATTGGGCCGATGTCTCTTTCCGCGCAACAGATTTGGCGGGGCCATTCGTCGTACAACAGCCGAATACCGCAAGTGAAATTTGGAAAATTGGCGAATTTGTGGCGGTCAAATGGGATGTAGCCAATACGTTTGCGGCACCTGTCAATTGTAAAAAAGTGAATATTCGCCTCAGTACCGATGGCGGTCTTACTTGGCCTACCACCCTTGCAACTGGAGTAGCCAACGATGGTGAACATACGATAAGCGTGCCTAATACCACAACAAACAAAGCCCGGATTCGTATTGATGCGGCAGATAATGTATTTTTCGATGTATCAAATACCAATTTTAAAATAGAAGCACCCACACAGCCCTCTTTTACAGCAGCGATGAGCGAAAATTCCGCTTCACTTTGTTTGCCCAGTAGTTTTAGTGCGCAAGTACTTACCACTTCTGTTTTAGGGTTTAATAATCCTGCAACAATCGCCATTGTACCGGGAAATATGCCCTCAACGGCTGTTGTTACACTCAGTACCAACACCGTTCAGCCCGGCGAATCGGCTACACTCAATGTGGATATGTCCGATGTAAAGCAATCAGGTACTTTTACGTTCAATATTAAGGTGACGGCCACCGGCGCAGCAGATATTGTATTCCCTGTAACGATTACAACCATTACGAGCGATTTTTCTACCATGGCACTGCAATCCCCATCTGATGGCAGTACCAATTTGGTACAGTCGCAAAT
>JAAFHO010000313.1 GCA_013297575.1 Chitinophagales bacterium | reverse complement strand
GTTTTACTTTTTTTTCTTTGGGGAAAAATATATAGACAAATCGCCTGCTAAATTATTGAAATCCGTGATTTGGCTACCTTTACAGACAGATTTCATCGCACTAAAATGCTCAAAATGAATATGTTCCACGGCTTCTTGCAATTGCCCAATATTATGGATCAACGTATCCATTTGTAACCGATCTTCTCCTTGCAAGAGTAGGTACAATTGAGATTTTGCATGTGTAATTTCGGTTTCTTTTTCGCGAATTTTGTTACGGTGTTGTGCAATTAATTGATCATAGGCCGCTATTTGTGCGGGATCGAAATGCAATTTTTCAATCATTATTTGACGAGGCCCTTCCATGGGATGAGGCCTTCTTTGGCTCAAAAAAAAGGCAATAACGCCGATATTGAGCAATAATAGCGCGATTACCGCGATGGTTAGAAATCGAGTTTTATTCATCGTAGAATTGGTTAGATTGATGAATGTGAAGGGTGCTTATGAGCGATTCTTGTGGTAGTGTACGCGTATTGATCCCCAATTTGGTGAAATAAATATTGCTAATGAACAATAGGCTGAATGCTAATCCACCAATCCATTTCCAAGATAGTGGTAGTTGTTCAGCGGTTGTTGTTTCTATTTTTGCAACAATCCGGGTATATAAAAAAGGCGGCGCATCTACTTTGCCCACTTTTTTTAGTAATTCGATGTCATTTTCTTTTTTCATGGTGTAATACTTTTCCTTTGACGATGTTTCAAAATAAATCCTTCTCATCTGGGTTATTTTTTTTGACCGAAATGGGAGTGGCTAAGTTTTTTCTTTTTTCAATTGTTGTTTGGCGCGTTGTAAAAGGGATTCTACGGCTTTTTCTGAAATATCCATAACGACGGCTATTTCGCGTTGCGGCAGGTCGTCGAGGTATTTTAGAATGACGGCTGTTTTTTGGTTTTCAGGCAATTCGTTGATTTTTTTGTACAAATTTTCTAACGCTTCGCGGTCTTCAAGTTGTACGCCAGGGTGGTTGAAATCGGGTGGATCATATTGGATTTGATTTTCGGTATTAAAAATATATTTAAAAATAGCAAACCTTTTTTGTCGCTTTTGGGCTTTTAAAAAATCGAGGCAATGATTGATTGTAATTCGATAAATCCACGTTTTTATGCTTGATTTTCCTTCAAAACTGGGTAGTTTGGCATGAATTTTTACAAATACATCCTGTGTTACCTCCTCTGCATCTTGCGTGTTTTGCAAGTAATTGAGCGCAAGGTTGTACACCATTTTTTGGTGTTCATGGTATATTTCCTGAAAAGTGGGCATTTTAATTACGGATTACGGGTAGAAATATTACGGGTATAAGGTTATTTTAGATGGACATAGAACATGTCCAATTCCCCTTTATTTTTTGCGGCAATTTTACCTCTGAACGTCCAGTCAAACTCATCAATAACCAATGAGCGGGCCATTCCACTTACATTTACATGTCCTGGTTCGCAGGATTGTTCCATACGGGCGGCCAGATTTACGGTATCTCCCCAAATATCATAAGCAAATTTTTTGGTACCTACTACACCGGCCACCACAGCACCAAAGTGAATACCAATACGTGCTTCAAAGGCTGGTTTGCCTTCTGCGCGGTGTTTTTCTTGCAACTTTTGCAAAAAAACTTGAATTTGCAACGCGGCTTTGATCATATCTGCTGGGTGCTCATTCCGATCAGAAAGGCCACTTGCACAGATATAGGCATCGCCTACGGTTTTTATTTTTTCAATTTTATTGCGACCAATGATATCATCAAAAGAAGAAAAGCAAATATCCAAAGATGCCACCAAGTCTTCGGGACTCAGTTGTTCTGCTATTTGTGTAAAACTCACAAAATCAATAAACATCACGGTTGCTTTTTCGTAGCGGCGGGCTGCCACTTTATTGCGTACACTCAGTTCGGCGGCTACTGCACGTGGCAGTATATTGAGCAAGAGATGTTCACTTCGGCGTCGTTTTTCTTCAATTAAGGCATTTTTTTCGGCCATTTCGCCTCGGATTCGTTTGCCATTGCGTTGGCGGGATTGATACAACAGCAATGCAAATAAACAAAATGCAGCGAATGCCATCCATAAATATTGGTCATGCTGGCGTATTTTTTCTAACAAAGCATTTTTTTCGTCTGCTGTTTCTACGTTTTGGGCTTGTACGGCCGCATTATCGCGGTTGCGCAGGAGTGTGTTTTTTTCCAAACTCCATTCATAAGCCGATTTATAATTACCTTGAGCCACTGCAATTGTTTCAAGTTTGGTAACGGCTTTTAACTGTATTTCGGGTAGATTGGATATGCTGGCTGCAGCCCTAGATTGGGTGAAAAGGCGTACAGCCTCCGGTAGTTTGGACAATTGTTCGGCCAGTTCTCCACCGATCCAACAGGACTGTGCTTCTTGCGTTTTATTCTTATTAAAAAGGGCTAATTCTATGGCTTTTCTAGCAAATAGCATAGCCAATTGCGGGTCAGATTGGCGTAAAAAAACGGCTTGCTCGTAGCACTTTTTTTGCTGTAATTCAGGTGATGCAATGCCTTGAATTTGTTCCTGCACCTTGGATATATCCTGTGAAGAGATGGGAGGTACGACTCCAAAAAGCACCACAAATAGGAGTAAACAACTGCGCAACAGTTGGTTAATTTGAATAAAAAAGACCTTTAAATAACCTAAATTGGATGCCACCATAATTTGAGGCAAAGTTAGTATAAATATATGGAGTTCAGAGAATTCCATTTGTTTCTAGTTTTTCACCCGCTATGAATTCCGGTATTTTTCTGCATCTATGATTTCCATGATGCGCGCCAGATAGAGAGGTGACTAATAATTCGGAGGGGCGGCATATTCGTCCTTTAGATGGGAAAGGTGAGGCAGCGACCTGAACTTGTAAAGTGCCTACTTCAAAAACGCCTTGATATCACTAATTTTTTGGAGTAACCAGGCTTTTTCAGCAATCGGTTCGCTGCGTATTTCCTTTTCCCATTTATCAATTTTTTCGTTGATGTCGTCGGGGATTAGGCTAATTTTTAGTTTTACCATTAGCGGACACATCTGCTTGATCAAGCGTAGAAATTGCAAAGTCATGTCGCTTTGCTGCTGGTCAATACCCGTTAAGCGGACGATTCTTTTTTCGACGTTGTTCAAGGTGCGAAGGGTATAGTCCTCTTCGTAATGCCCCATTTCGATTTGGGTTTTTAGGTCAATACGAATGGCTAAAAGTAGAATTTGAGGTTCGTCGATACGACCATACCATTCGTATCCGATCAATTCGTTGGATGCTTCGCGGAAGGCGCGTTGGTGCAGCAGCAGGTGGGCGCGGTTGATTTTATACACTTCGCGCGGGGTTTCGGTATCTAAAATGCCTACTCCATTTTTAAAACGCTCGAGGAAACGAATAACCCACTCTTGGCTTTGTTCGCCTAAGCGAAGGGCGTTTGAGATAGCCGCACTAAAACTCAGCGCGTTGATGCCGCCGCCCTGCTGTTTGATTTCGCGTTCCAAATTTTCTGTAAAAAAAACGAAATTGCGCTGCAAATAGATGGATGCTCCAGTGCGGTTGTACATCAAGGAGCAGTAAACCCTTTGTATGGCTCGGATATTTAGTATGACTTCGTCTGGCAAGGTCGTTTGGCCACTACTGATTAGTTTTTCTATTTTTTCATAATGAATTTCACTTTGCTCGTCTTGTTGCAGCATGGCATGTGTGGCGGCATACAATTCTATGGATTGAGATGCTTTCAGGTGGATTGGCAGGTGTTCTAATAATCTTTGGGCATGTTGTATTTGATCTTGAACCAAAGATGTTTCTAGATCCTTCTGTAGAGGCCGCATCATTTGATTGGTCTGTTGGTGAAGGGTGAGGCTCATTTTTAACTGGTAATAAAACAGATCTAAGGTGGACAATGCCTGAACTAAGTGCTTTTCTTGTTCCTTTTGTTGTCGTTGTAGGCTGTAATAGTCAAACATTTCATATTCACGCCAAAACCCCGAAAGTAACCATTCACTGTAATTTCGTTGGTTAAAAGAAGGCCCTTCTTTTGGCGGAAGATGCGCTGTTTGCTCACAAAGGATTTGGTACTGCTGGCCGATTATCAGGTGGTTTTTATGAGCAATATGGTCAATAACAACGGATGGCTTTTGGTTGGGAGAGGTTTGGGGAGTATGCGTTTTTAGCCAATGCAACAAACTCAAATCGGCTTGAACATTTCGTAAAAATTCGCCGGCTGTATCTTCCTGCGGTAATAAGACCTGTTTTACCAATACAAATTTTTTTAAAATACCCACTAAGCCGGTCATGGCTTTCCGCAGTTCAAAATCGGGGTTTGCGCGATGGCCAAATAGGTGTTGCGCAACTTCCCGTTTTCCCAATTTATGCTCATCACTCAGGTCAATCAGCAAAGGTTTTAAATAACTAAAAAGACGCACCGAATCAGTGTGCCGATTTGGTAATTTGAACAATACGGTGTCAATTAATTGATTTAAAAGTTCAAGTTCACGATCTTTTAGTAGTCGTAACAGCGTGACAAGGGTACTTTTTAACATAAAATCTATGGTACAAATTTATTTATATTTTTGCCCAAAATTAGGTGTTTTTAATTTATTGGTAGTACTTTTTAATAAAAATTTCAAAAAATACTAAAAATTTTTATGGTACAATTTTTGTTTTTTGTATTTGTAATGTTCACGAATAACACCGCACCTTTGCTGCAACAAAATACAATTCATAATTAACCAACCATTATTTCATTTTTTCAAGACACGCTGTAAGTATGAAAAAGTTTTTTTCGATTTTGACTACGCTGGCATCGATTTGCCTGCTGTTATTTACCCTTTCGCTTGGTATAGGTTGCGAAGATCCCGAGCCTGACCCAATTTGCGAAGCCCCAACGGATGTGCAAGTAATTGCCATTACTAGTACATCGGCTACCCTGACCTGGACGGCTCCACAAAATGCCACGGTTGAAATTTCGATTGCGCCACAATCGAACCCTGCGGGACCGTTTACTTCAACGACCAATACCTTAACGATTAATGGGTTGTCTCCAGGCACCAATTACATTGCGAGTTTACGCACCTTATGTCCGGATGGTTCAACAAGCGACGTAGTAACCGTTCCATTTAGGACTACTACGATCATTATTGGGGATATAATTATCCAAAAAGAAGTACCAAGCGATGCACAAGGCCTTTGCTCCAACAATCCTGCCCCAAGTCCTCAAGATGTAATAGATCAAAACACACCGATTAATTGGGATCCTTCATCTCCTAAAGAGTTACTAAAAATTGTAAATGGAACTACTGTGCTTTTAATTATTAAAGACATTAGTGGCAGCAGTCCGGTTTATAAAGTCTTGCAGAATAAAGTCTCACTTTGTGGTGCAACGGTAAATAATCCTCCAGTTTCAGTTAACAGTACATCGAGCGGATTTACTCTTACTGGCACGGGTTATTTAGTTAACCTTAATGCTACAAATGCGGAAATAATATTAACACCAAGTACAACTACAGTTACTTCTTACACCCTATACCGATAACAAACAGCGTGTTTCGCAGCGGAGGTTGGTGCTTGAAAATGTGCCTCCTCCTGCTGCGACCGTTGGAAGTTTGCTTTGCATATAATTTTAATGAATTTTAATAAGGAGGTGCAGTCGCCAAATCTGTACCGTTATTTGAATCCCATTCCATAATATTATTATTTTCCAAGAAACGATAAAATTTAATCATTAACCGATTCTGTCAACCAACAGGATCTCAATTTACCAATTTATTATGCTAAAAAATTTGTCTTTTTATTTGCTATTGACGTTGTTTTCAATAGCAAACCAAGCACTTTATGCCCAGTCGCTTATTGCTACGATTAATGTTACTTCGGGCGTTGACAACACAGGAGCCTACCTTGGAGAAGGGGTTATCGATCCCAATTGGGTCATTGCTGATAGTCCTGACTATCCCGGCAGTCCTGTTCCATCTATTACATGCCCACACTTTGCCGGTTATTGGGTGCCGACCCCTATCCCTGTTACCAATGCAGGTTGGCTGAATGCCACACCAGTGCTCGGCACTCAAACACCAGGTTTTTATTCCTTTGAACGCACATTTACGGTTCCTGCTGGCACAGATATAATGAGCCTCAATTTTAACCTGGCCGCAGATGATACGTTGACGGCTCTGGTATTAGTGCCACCGACTGGGCCAGACATTCCTTTAACGGTTGCATTTACAGTCCCCAACCAATATTACCCCAGTACGTTGCCTGTGCCGGGCAATATCGTCAGTCCAGTAGCCGGAACCTGGAAAATCCGTGCTACCGCTTGGTACATTGACGCATTAGGCGCTTTTTTAGCCACCGGCAACGTCAAATGTTACAAAACCGACTGTCTTCCCGATCGGAGTATCGGGGCTAGTGTCGGTAGCCAGATCAACATTAATACCGGAGTAGATGCGAGTTTGTCGATGTTGCCGTTTGGTACCCTGGATCCTCGGTGGTCTATTGTGGGCAGCACTTTGCCACCAGTGAGTACCTTAGATCGCTGGAATTATTCACCTGCTTCATCTGTTTGGATCGGTTTTGATAACAATCAAGGCACAAATGAGACCAATTATCAGGTTAAGTTTGAATTTTGTACAGAAGTATGTGGAGACTATCGCCTCAATTTTAGAATGATGGCAGATAATGGGGCTTGTGTCTATTTGGACGGCAATTTGGTACCTTCCTCGTGGTGGGCCAGCGGTACGCCTATCCCAGATTGTAACTTCAATCCTGGTGACCAGTCGCCATTTATTCCGACGGCGGGTTATCATGTGGATTATACGACTAATTTGTCAGCAGGGATACACACGTTGTTAGTGGATGTTACCAATTCTGCAGGTTCGTTATCGAGTATAAA
>JAAFHO010000312.1 GCA_013297575.1 Chitinophagales bacterium | reverse complement strand
AGTCAATACGTTACAACTAAACTACAATAAGATTAGTAAACAAAAACAAAGCCAAGGGACAAAAAATGGATTACAAAAAGATTAAGTACTAAAAGACCGCTTCGATGTTGGGTTTTATTCAAAAAATGCAGGAATTCATTGTTTCAGCCTGCTAAGGTAAGACCATTTTTAATATTGGGATAACATTTAACAATTTAAAAAATCTTTCAAAACAAAGTCAATGTTTTTCTAGTCCCAAAACAGGTTATCTTCTTCTATCTCACCTACTTTCACTTTAGCCGCTGATATATGGTAATGCTATCGCCCAGTCTATCGTGACAACAAAGATATTTTGCTTTCTACACGATACGAACCAGTTATCTAATGAGCCATTCATATCCATTTTCGCTGCTTTGGGCTTATTCTTTTAAATCCACAAAAATCCTAATTATTAAGAATTTAATCAAATATTTGACGGTTTGGAATAACTGCCGCACATTAGCTCCCTATAAACTTTTAACGTAAATGTTCAACGCATCCATTTATACACAACGCCGCCAACGATTGGCTAAAGATTTAGGTTCAGGAATCGTGTTATTGCCCGGCAATAATTACCAGCCTTTTAATTATCCTGCTAATACTTTCCCTTTCCGTCAGGATGGTACTTTCCTATATTTTGCGGGTCTTGATCTCGCTGGAATGGCACTGGTTATTGATATTGATGCCGGCAACGACTTGCTTTTTGGCCATGATCCTACCATAGATGATGTTATTTGGGAAGGGCCTCTACCCTCTTTAACGGATTTGGCAGCATCTGCCGGTATTACCCAAACAAGGGAAATCCAAGACTTGCCCAGTTTTTTAAAAAACGCACAATCGAAAGGGCAAACGATCCATTATTTAATGCCTTATCATGGCGATTTGAACACACAATTGTCCAATTGGCTGAATCAGCCTCAATTGATCGCTTCTGTGGCACTCATTGAAGCCATTATTGCCCAACGGAGTTATAAATCCGATTTGGAAATAGCGCAAATGGAGCGTTCCTTAGCGGTTACTCAAAAAATATATGATTTGGCCATGCGCCAAACAATTGCTGGCAAAAAAGAGTATGAAATTGTGGGTGGCGTACTGGGAATAGCGGCTTCTAATAATGGCCAAATGGCTTATTCGCCTATTTTTTCGGTAAATGGGCATGTATTGCACAACCATTACTATGGCAATACCATGCAAAATGGACAATGGGTAGTGGCCGATTTGGGCGCAGAAACAGACATGCACTACGCTTCCGATCTTACGCGTACATGGCCGGTTTCTGGCACTTTTTCGCCGGTTCAACGCGATATTTATCAAACCGTATTAAACGCCTACAACCGTGCCGCCGATGCCGCAAAACCGGGTATTGCGTACCGCGATTGTCATCTTTTGGCATGGGAAACCATCGCTGAAGGGTTAAAAGATATGGGAATATTGGAGGGCAATCCCGCAGAAATGGCGCAATTGGGCGTTCCGGGTCTTTTTATGCCACATGGTTTGGGGCACATGATCGGGCTGGATGTACATGATATGGAAAACTTAGGCGAAAACTACGTTGGTTATGCACCCGGACAGGAAAGAAGTACCCTAATGGGCTTAAAATCATTGCGGTTGGCGCGCCCATTGGAAGCAGGTTTTGTGCTTACTATTGAGCCTGGGATTTATTTTATTCCACCTTTAATTGACCGCTGGGAAGCCGAAGGGAAGTTCAAGGATTTTATTAATTATGCTCGCCTCCGCGATTTTAGAAATGAAGGCGGTTGCCGTATTGAGGATAATTTTTTGATCACTGACACTGGCGCACGTATGCTGGGAGCAGGAGTAGCAGTACCTAAAACGATAGCAGAAGTGGAAGCAGTAATAGGTAAATAATACACTTTATTCGTCCACAACTGCATTTTTTCTTTTATTCAAACTTCTTTTTTCAGTTAATCTAGCCACTTCTTTGGGGATACTCAAAATTTTATACTCTTGCGCTCCATCAATAGTATAAATATTGATAAGATAGGATCCTGGTTTATGGTAGGTAAAAGTGAGTTTGCCATTGTTAAACGTTTGTCGGGGAGAACCATCGCCCGGATCCAACTGATATACGCCACCGGGTGAAAAATCGGTCAATTCATAATGGAATGGTACGTCTATTTCTGGTTGGTCATTGATATGCAACAAATTGACGGGAACGGCTTGTATAGTAGATTGACCATCGGGCGCAACCGCCTTATGATTGTCCTGTTGGTTTTGCACTACAGTACGTTCATCGGTTGTTACTTTTTGCCTATTTCGAGCCAATTGAAGCAACAACAGTCCTCCTACCCCAACGAGGGCTACCAAAGCCAAAATAATACCGTCTTTGCGCTTATTGGATGATTCCTTCATGAATTAAAATATTTTTTTTACGTTCCACCAACCTTTTTCAATTTCCGCATTATTTTTTTCGTAGAAGCGAATAGCAGGGTCGTTCCAGTCCAATACTTGCCATTTAGCAAGCCTGCAACCGCGTTTTTGCGCTTCTGCTAAAAATGTATCGTAGAGCATTTGGCCAATCCCGAAACGTCGGTAATCCTCCGTAACCACAAAATCGTCCAAATAGAGCATTTTACCTTTCCAGGAAGAGTACATCATAAAATAAAGGGTCATACCTACTATTTTACCATCAACTTCCGCTACAAAACCCTCAAATAAGCCATTGCTAAAATCGGTTTCATACTCTTCCACTGTAGCAGCCACAGCCTCAGGGGCATTTTCATAAACGGCCAATTCATACATCAAAGCGTGCATATGGGGAACATCTCTGAGTTGAGCGGCGCGTATTTCTATTTTTGGTGGCATCGTTTTTATACAGTTGGCGGATTATTGGGCTGCTCTGGCAATGCTTCGGTAGTTGTCTCTTGTGCATCCACCACATCCTGTGCTACGTTTGATATATCTTCATTGTCCGCAACTATTTCAGATACAACATCACCAGCCGAATTGGAAGCCGTGGTATCAGTTGGGGCATCTGGCATAGTCTCTTTAAAAAAGCCACGCTGAAACAACAAAATACTAAGTACGCCACAGGTAATTGCGGCATCGGCAATATTAAAAATAGGGCTAAAAAATAACATACTCTCGCCACCCCAAAAAGGAAACCAATCTGGGAAATCGATGTATTTTATAGGAAAATACAACATATCCACTACCTTTCCATGTAGAAAAGTACCATAAGCGGGTAATTCTTGCGATGCGCCTGTGGCCAAACCGCCATGATAGGGAGACTCTGTAAACAACAAGCCATAAAATGCGCTATCGATAATATTGCCAATAGCACCGGCAGTAATCAAACTAACGCTGGTCAACAAACCTTTGGGGGCTTCTGTCCTGATGAGTTCTCTGATATACCAAAACAATCCCGCTACCATCACAATCCTGAACAAGCTGAGTAAGAGTTTACCATATTCCCAGCCAAAAGTAATACCAAAGGCCATACCTTCATTTTCGACAAAATGCAGGCGCGCCCAAGATAAATCTACTCCCATAAAGCTCAAGAGTGACCGATCTTCATTGTAATCAAAATTGAGTTTGATGTACACTTTAAGTAATTGATCCAACAGCAATATAAATGCTATGACAAAAACAACTAAATATTTACGTTTCATATATAAAAGACCCTGGATTACCCCTGGGCAAAAGGTTAAATGCTTTCCATAGCACTAATGATAAACGAATATCGTTGCAAATTAGTTGCTATACATAAAATTTATTCGTCGTCTAAAAGTGCCGGGAGGGAGTCGTTATTGGCAGCAATTGCTTTTGCGCGCTCTTTTGCCACCCGTGCAGTTACCATAATACTAAGTTCGTACAATATGTATAATGGAATGGCTACCAAAGTTTGAGACACAACATCTGGAGGGGTAATAATAGCCGCAATAATAAGGAGTACCACCACAGCATGCCGCCGATATGTACGCATTACTGCGGGGCCAAGGACACCTATTTTGGCTAAAAAATAAGCCGCTACTGGCATCTCAAAAATTAAACCCGTTGGCAAGGTAAACATGGTCATATAAGTGACATACGAATCCAATGTAGGGGATACTTTTACGCCTTCCACCTGAATACTCGTCAAAAAGCTAATAGAAAATGGTGCAATAATAAAGTACCCAAACAAAACCCCTAAAAAAAACAGTAATGTACAGATCACAATAACGCCCTTAGCGGCTTTCCGTTCCGATTCGTGCAATCCGGGGCTTACAAACCGCCATATTTCCCAAAGAATATAAGGAAACGCACAAATAATCCCCAGCCAAAAGGATACATAAATATACTGCATTAGGATTTCGCCCATTTCGCGGGTATCCAACTCAAACGCGGTAGGTTCGAAGCACATAGATTTACCCATGTGCAACTTTTCAGACAAATCGCACAAGATACGATAAGTTGGAAACCATGTATTTTTAGGACCAAGAATCCAGACCTCAAAAATATATTTAATATTAATAAAGGCGACAATAAATATTGTCATAATGGCCAATGCGGCACGCAGGATATGCTTGCGCAACTCGCTTATATGCTCAAAAAAAGACATTTCGCCCTTTTCTTTTGCTTGTCTTTCAACTTCGTGTAACTGATCTAGAGGCATATCGTTCTTTTAGTTTCTATTTGGATATTTTGGTTGCGCAAAGGTAAAATTTCAAGCGGTGATTGCGTTAATTTTATACGCGAAGATTGTTATTTTTGCAATTTTTTAAAAAGATATACGTTTTGGGTACTGTTTTTTTCGGACATTTGCCGAAAATTTTCACATTAATACTTAATTCATAGGCTCATTAGACACTTATCTTCGTTCCCTTCTGTGCCTTTAAATCCCACATCCGGTTAATTATGAAGTATCATTTATTATTCATTTTAATGCTATTTACCGCTTTCACAACAATTCATGCTCAAAAAAGCATTAAAGGTACCATTGAAGGCGGTATCATGCTCGGCGCAACCAACTACTCCGGTGATGTAGCGGAGAAACGCGTCGAACTCATAGAGACACAACCAGGGTTTGGTGTTTTTGCCCGCTATCATTTCACAAAAAGTTTTAGCATAAAAGCACATGTATATTCTGGATCTATTACAGGTGATGACAAAAATACAGTCAATGCTGTGCGCAAGTACAAGTTCGGTACTTCTATATTTGAAGGCGCAGTTGTGGGAGAATGGACACTTTTCCCCAAAGATAGGCTGACTAATACTGGCGTATTTAAGCCAATCTTTGAGCCTTATCTGTTTGCTGGTATAGGTTTTACCCGCGCCGATCCTAAGGCTGAGTATTATGGAACTACTCCTAATATTGACTTGAAAGTTCCATTACCCGAAGATAATATCAAAACGCGCTATTTATTGGCACCAATAGGGGCTGGAATCCGTGTTACCCTTTCCGAACGGTTTGTTTTGGGGTTTGAAGGAGGCCTTCGCCCCGTATTTTCGGATGATTTAGACGGTATGCGCATGAATGGCAACCCCAGTAGTAATGACTGGTATTATTTCACAGGCTTAACCGCCTCCATTATCCTTGGAGGAAGAGATTACTAATGTTTCAAAAAGATCTTTTTAACGAAAAAGTGGCCCTTGTTACAGGTGGTGGTACCGGTATTGGCCTAGCCATTGCACGTCAATTGTTGGAGTGCGGCGCGACTGTTTTTATCGCGTCCCGCAAAAAGGAAAAACTAGATACAGCAGCAGCCGAACTGGGGCATCCCGATCGGTTATTTACGTTCCCAACAGATATTAGGGAATTGGATCAAATTGCACAATTAGCCGATTTTATCCAAAAAACAACGGGGAAACTCGATATTTTAGTCAATAACGCGGGCGGCCAATTTCCTAGCCCTGCTGCCGATATTACGCCCAAAGGCTGGAATGCGGTGATCAATAACAACCTTAATGGAACTTGGTACATGACCCAAATCATGGCCCAACGCTTCTTTTTTGAGCAAAATTCGGGTACAATTATCAATATCGTACTCAATAATTTTAGGGGATTTCCAGGCATGGCGCATTCCGCTGCTGCACGCGCAGGCGTGAGCAACCTTACGCAAACACTCGCTGTGGAATGGGCATCCAAAGGCATTCGGATCAATTGTGTGGCACCCGGTATTATACAAAGTAGTGGCTTTGAAAATTATCCGCCTGAGTTGACGGCTGGTATTGCGCGTAAAATCCCTATGAAACGGCTCGGTACAGTAGATGAAGTAGCCGCTTTGACCCTATTCCTCTGCAGCCCCTTAGCAGCCTATATGACGGGTGATACCATTTATTTGGATGGTGGAGCAAGGTTATGGGGCGATGTTTGGGAAATTGAATAAATGATTAAAATTACTTAGTAAAAAAGATGAATTATGATTTGATATAAGTATTTGATTGTCAAATTATAATTCATCTTTTTTTTGTTAGTTAAACCCGAAAAAATCAATTTTTTATGCAATAATTTAATTAATGTATAGAATACTCCTATTTTTGTACCGTACTTATTAACCTCCGTATTTTATTATGTCTTCTATTACCGCATGGGCCGAAGCTGACCGCCCGAGGGAAAAAATGCTCCTCAAAGGTACAGCCGCGCTTTCCGATTCGGAATTACTCGCTATTTTAATTGGATCTGGAACTGTAGGCGAATCGGCAGTGGCTTTAGCCCAACGTATGCTCGAAAACGCTAACCATTCGCTACATGATTTGGGTCGTAAAACGATTAAAGAATTCCAACACTTTAAGGGAATTGGAGAAGCAAAATCCATTACCATTGCTGCTGCGCTAGAAATTGGCCGCCGCCGTCAAATGTCGGATATGCGCCAACGCCCGCGTGTTACCTGCTCGCGCGATGGGTATAATGTGATTGCGCCGATGCTGACCGATCTTTACCACGAAGAATTTTGGGT
>JAAFHO010000311.1 GCA_013297575.1 Chitinophagales bacterium | reverse complement strand
ATGGTTATTTCCTCTCTAATGGCCCCGGCGACCCCGCGTCTATGGGATACGCCGTTGATTTGGTAAAAGCGATGCTGGCAAAAGGTAAACCGCTATTTGGTATTTGTCTCGGGCAACAATTGCTCGCGCAAGGGGTAGATTTGCCTACTTATAAATTGCACCATGGCCACCGAGGTATCAATCATCCCGTAAAAAATTTGGTGACTGGCAGATGCGAGATTACCAGCCAAAACCACGGATTTGGGGTGGTCGAAAAAGCCGTTTACGATAGTCCAAATACCGTAACCGCTACCCATCTCAACCTCAACGACGAAACAGTGGAGGGTATTCGACTCAAGAATTACCCTGCATTTTCGGTGCAGTACCACCCGGAAGCAGCACCCGGCCCACACGATGCACGTTATTTATTTGACGAATTTGTGGGGATGATGTAATTTCACAATTAAAATTACCACAATGCGCTATCTCCTCTTTTTATTACTTATTGTAACTGCCTCACCATCAATACTTTGGGGGCAAAAAATTGAAGTTTCGGACGGGCTGTCCCTCCGAAATGATAATGGTTATGATATTATTGGTCGCTTGCGTGATCGAATTTTGTTGTTTCGCGATCGGTTTGATGATTATGAAGTTCAGGCATTCGATGAACAATTACACGCATCGTGGAGTAGAAAGTTAGAAGATATTGATAAGCGTAATACGAAGATATTGAGTGTATTACCCGGTAAAAATGATTTTTCTATTATTTATGCCCAAAAACTTAAAGGGAAGTATTATCTCAAGATTCATAAATACGATCCAGGTGCTATACTAATAGATAGCATGACGATTAAAACATACGGGGAGCGGCTTTTTACGCCACCTGAACTAGAAATACTCATCAGCGAAGACCGTAGCAAAGTAGCGGTGTATAATACTGCTGAAAAAGCAAAACTGGAAATTGTATGCTTTCAGGTGGATCTGATGAAAGTACTTTGGGATAAAACGGCATCTTTTGAGGATGCATTTATGGAAGAAACTTTCTTGGGCTTAGCCTTGAGCAATAAAGGGATATTGTATGTGGCATTGGAATACGATAACAAAAAAAGCAAAATAGAATCGCACCGATTCCAGATTTTGAAAGTGAGTCAGGAAATTGATGAAATTGGAAAATACCCATTTCCAGATGCCATTACCTCCGATGTGAAATTTGTGTTCGATAACCAAAACAATCGGCTCTTAGCGGGCGGACTTTGGTCAGAAAAACGCAAAGAACGCACCAATGGCGGGTTTTTCTTTAGTTGCGATCCGCAAAACCTGACCAGTTATGTCCTCAAAAAAACGCAGTTTGACGACCAGTTTATATCTACTATTCGCCAAAAAGACATAGAAGACGGCTCAAAAGGTATCGATGATTCCGATGTTGCGCACCTTATTCCTCGCGCAGATGGCGGATTGGCGATGGTAGTAGAGCGGCACTACGAAATCCAAAGGGGAACTGCTGGCTCGTCGAGGGTAGTTAGGGAAGTACGTAATATTGTGGATTATTATTACGATGATTTTTTCCTATTGAGTTTTGATGCAGACGGAACGATGCAATGGAACACCATTCTCCATAAAAAACAGTATTCTCAAGACGATGACGGTATTTTTTCTTCGTTTTTTTTATTTAAAGGAAGGGAAAGTTTGCAGTTTTTGTTCAATGATGAAATAAGATATGAAAATTCGTGCAGCACATATGAGGTAAGTGCGAACGGAGCATTTGATCGGAATAGTTTATTGAACACACTCAATCAAAACCTCCGCATGCGTTTTCGCGATGGCCTCCAATTGAGCGCAAATGAGTGCTTGATTCCGTCGGAATATCGGAGTAAATTGAAATTGGTGAGTATCCGGTTTTAGGGAATTTAACATTTAAAATTTAATATTTTTTTAATATTAAATTTTAAATGTTAAAGTACTTCCCTTAAAGACACTCTGCACGCTCCCGTTCCCAATCGGTTCTGGAAAGAATAAAGAGTATTGTACCCCCTAAAACCATCACTATTTTGGCAACAAAGGCAAAAAGACGGCCAAAATATTCCAACCAACCCAAAAAATACCAATGAATGCCCACCAATGTAAGAATTAGACTGGTTAAACCAAAAATAATAAGGGCGAAACCAAATATCATGCCCGCGTTTTTGTACTTGTTCATATAAAATGTCTGTTATAAATCTGTCAAATAAAGTAAAATTAGTTGAATGCCCGCGTGACGCCATGCAGGGGCTACACGATTTTATCCCCACTGATATCAAGGTTAACTATATAAACCAATTATTGCGCGTTGGGTTCGATACCATCGACGTTGGTTCGTTTGTAAACCCTAAGGCGATTCCCCAAATGCGCGATACCGCCGAAGTGCTCGCAAAGTTAGATCTTTCTGTTGGTTCTACGAAATTATTAGCCATTGTTGCCAATCAGCGGGGTGCAGAACAGGCTTGCCAATTTTCTGAAATTCAATACCTAGGCTATCCATTTAGTATCAGCGAAACATTCCAGATCAGGAACACCAATGCTACGATTGCCGAGAGTATAGAGCGCACCAAGGATATACAGGAATTATGCGTGCAGCACGGCAAAGAAATGGTCATTTATATCTCTATGGGATTTGGTAACCCCTATGGCGATCCTTGGAATGTGGACATTGTACATGAATGGATCAATCAATTAGTACCATTGGGTATTCGTATTTTTTCGTTATCGGATACCATTGGTTGCTCCAATCCACAAAATATAGCCTATTTATTTAGTAATCTTATCCCTGCGTACCCCGATATTGAGTTTGGCGCGCACTTACACACGCAGCCGCACAATTGGCGCGAAAAAATACAATCGGCGTGGGAGAGCGGTTGTCGCCGCTACGATGGTGCCATAAAAGGGTACGGTGGCTGCCCGATGGCCAAAGACGACCTAACAGGTAATATGGCCACCGAAAATATGATCTATTATTTCGATGAAATTATGGCCGATTTACCGATTGATCGGTCTGCTTTTGGTAGAAGTATGGCCTTGGCGGTGGAGGTGTTTCCTTAGGTTGTAATTAGGCGATGGACCAGTTGCGGGGCTACCTGATAATGCGGATAGCGTGCAATTTTTATCAATCAGACCCCTCTTACTCCCCATATTTGTAATGCAGTTGCACTAATCCTTTGTCAAATTGCTTGGTGGAAAGCAATGTTAGTTGTTGTTCTGGTAGTTCGTTATTGAACAATTTGGTGCCATTACCGACCAAAATAGGAATGACAGAGATAATAAATTCGTCGATAAGACGATCTTTTAGCAGTTCGTTTACAATGGCTGCACCACCATCACAATAGATGTTTTTGCCTGGTTCTGCTTTAAGTTTTTGCACCAATTCTTTAAGGTTTCCGGTGTAAAAATGCGTATTTCCAATGCTGGGCCTAGCCGTCCTTGTTATGATAAAAGCGGTTTTGTCGGCGTGTGGAAATACCGGTACTTGTGTCATTACCCAATCATAGGTTTTTCTACCCATAATGACGGTGTCGATGGATGCTACAAAATCGGCGTAACCATAGTCTTCACCCTCTTGTTCAACGATGGATAAAAAACTCAGGTCATCATTGGGTTTTGCGATAAAGCCGTCTAAAGTGGTGGAAATGTAAAGGATTAATTTTCTTTGCATAAAGCCTACCTAAGTAATTACGTTTTTTTAAGACTAAGATACCGCGTATTCCGTTAGTGGGCGCACATTTTTGGGATGAATGCCTAGCACAATGTCAGATTTTGGCACTCCTTTTGCTTCCAAATCACCTATTATGTCATAGTCTGTGCTATTCTCCTGTAGCCAAATTTTGTCATTTTTGATATCTAGATGAAGAATAGTGAAATAGACACGCTTGCCATTTTCCCAGCCTAAGGCTAGGACTTGATAATGATCCCGTTCTGTATCGAAAATTAATTGCTCTTCTATATCAGGTTGATTTTTATTAGGTGGTTGTGCAAAATCAGATAATAATTGTTTAATCCAAATGCGATATTTTACCAATTTTTCCATAAAATAATGTTATTTTGAAGGTGGTCAAATACAAGTAAGTCTATTTTATCGTCTTCAAGAATTTCCTGAATTAGCGGCCTTTGAAAAAAGGTATTATACGCAAATTCTGGAACGGACCGCAATTATTACACCTTCCTTTGCTGCGCCAATTATTTTTTCAGCACCAATATCAATTTCGATATCTATTTTGCCTGATTGAAGTCGAAGCGGGTCATGTGTGATCGTCCAACCGTCTGATATTAATGCTGCAAGTACATTGGGGTGAAATTTATCCCTTGCCATTTTTCGTATTATTTAGAAGTACAAAGATATGGGTTTCGGTGTTGCTTTTTAAGTTTTTCTTCCTACAAATATACTATCATATAGCATCTACAAAATCGGCATAACCATAGTCTTCACCCTCTTGTTCAACGATGGATAAAAAACTCAGGTCATCATTGGGTTTTGCGATAAAACCGTCTAAAGTGGTGGAAATGTAAAGGATTAATTTTCTTTGCATTGTGTTTTATGTGAAATTATCGTAATTGAACAGTGACTTTGCCCCATAAACCGTCAATCCCCACCCTTCAAAATTTTTCCATACGCCAATTTTCGACCCTTAATATCTACCACCTCAATCATATACAGGCCATTCACCAATGCCTTACCTAAATCAATCGAATTGCTAAAAATGGACTGCTCCATTTTCAATTGACCCAACATGTCAAATACCCTAATACGATGGTTTTGATCCATCCAATCCGCAGGAATGTCCATATTGAAACGGCCATTGGTCGGATTAGGATATAGATGAAGCGAATAAGGCGCAGTAATCGCTGGCGATGCTATACCTGAAGGAGTCTCTACACATTGCGCCATTTGATCCAATAATACCTGAAACTTAGGCCGATCTGTCCACGGTGCTGGATCATCGTCGCTAAAAATATGTCCCCAAGAACCATAAATGCTTTGCCAAGGCCCTACCATCACAAACGCCAAAGGCAATTCGCTCCCTAAAATGCGCAAACTATCGAGCATCCTATCGTATAACGCATACATGCCCGGGTGTACCTGCGCGTCGTACATGGCTTGGATATACGGCGGCACCGAAAAATCGGTGAAATGCTGCCCACCTTCATAGTTGACTACCTTTTTTCCGTATAATTTGGCCGTTTTATACACCATTTCCCAGTGTGGGTAAAAATCGAGGAATACATTATTGGCGTTTTCCAGTACGTCTTCAGGCGTGGCCGCTGCGCCCAACGCTTGTAGATTAGGATTACCTGTATTGCCATGATTAAGACCCACATACCACGATGGCGATATATAATCGTACTTCGTTTGATCTGCTTGGGCGAGTATCTCTTCTGTGATCCAATCGTAGCCATTTTGAGTGCCAAGTACCCGTTTAAGGCGCGTGTTTTGTGTGCCCCATACCGACATCCAAATATCAAAAGCATGGGTGGCGCGTTCAGTGTATCGCCTTGGATAACTGATGTTTTGAGCACCATTTTCAGCCACCCAATTGGCCTGTGGAAAAATCCAGTTCCATACCTCGTTGCTGTATTCGATATATACCGAAATACCGGGTTTGAGTTGGTCGCGGAACAAAGTAGCCATTTGGGTGATATAATTGTCATCGGCTTT
This sequence comes from Chitinophagales bacterium, assembly GCA_013297575.1. Classification (GTDB taxonomy): domain Bacteria; phylum Bacteroidota; class Bacteroidia; order Chitinophagales; family Saprospiraceae; genus M3007. The sequence goes on along the minus strand of JAAFHO010000311.1, from coordinate 1,296 downwards.
GTGCGGAATACAGATCCATATATTTTTGTCCAACTGATTGGCCATAGCGATAATGTACTCGTAGGCGGCCCCGCCATAAGGAGATTCGGCTTGGGAATAATAGGTTGGGCGGGTTCTGTTGGCCCATTGCTCCTGTTTACTGCCATTGGTTTGTACCCAATCCATAAAGCGCAAGGTGTTAAATTCGGCGCATTTATCCAAAAAACCTTGCCGGAAGGGTTGTGTCAAATAGGTATCGATATTACTCAGTTCCACCACCCGAATATTGCGCACGTGATTGCCCAATTGAGACGCGGTGAGGTTGAAAAAAATATTATCCTCGTTGTTGATTACAAAATCTATCTGCCCGGGCGCTGAATTTGTCACTGTTAAATTGCCCTGCATTTGCAAAGTACCCACACCATCGTATAATAGGCGGAGCGGTACGCCCATTGGGATAAAACCAAGGGCAGAAATGATGCCGCGCAAGGTATTTTGCCCACTTCCATTCGGTACTGTATAAGGTACTACCGTGGCGTAACCATCAGCATCGGTAGGGATATACTGTTGGTTTTCGGTATTCCATGTAAAATTACCGCCGGGTGGATTAGGGTCGTAAGTAATCCAACCACCACAAGATTTGAAAAAATCCTTAAACGGTCGGCTTTTGGTATAATACGCCAAACCTTCAATACCTACCCCAATTTTCATGGCACAAGGGTCTGGAGTCCAGCCCGGGCAAGTATTGCTATCGCGTTGTATGTGTACCTCAAAGGTATCGCGGCAACCATTGGCGCCGTTGGCAGTAAGTTGATACAATCCCGGTGCCAATTGATCGAAACGGTTGGGGTTCGCAGGGGTCGGGGGTATCGTATTTCCCGCGCTGTTTTTTAATTGCAAGGGAATATTATCGTAATTGGTCACGATAAATCGACCATCATTACCGGTGCAAGTGGCTAGTTTTTCGTTGACCAATCCCAACAAACAACTAAACGAACCAGTGCTATTAAATACTGTAATTTTCTTGGAAAGACTGTGTTGCAAACCTAAATCATCGGTAACCGTAAGCGTAACAGTGAGTACTCCTGTTGACGTAAAAGTATGCGTCACCACAGCACCCGATACATTTGGTGATCCATCACCAAAGTTCCAGTTATAAGCCACTACACTACCGCCAGCATCGGAAGAAGCGGAACCATCAAAAGTAATATTAAGCGGCGCAATGCCCGATGATGGGCTGCTGCTAAAAGCCGCAGTTGGTGGTTGGTTCACCATAATAGCGACATCGGGGGCGACACAGGCGTATGTTTCGCCCAT
>JAAFHO010000310.1 GCA_013297575.1 Chitinophagales bacterium | reverse complement strand
ATGAGTAAAACTCTGCTTGTCCACAAATCCTCTGCCCTTCCCGGCGGTTCAACAAATTACTGACTTTTTTTATTCTCAATGAAATACTTTTTTACTTTACCTTTGTATATAACTCTAACGTACGAGTCCACAAAGCGTAGAGTAGTCGCTTCGCTTTGTGGACTGTTGTGGTAGAAAAAGTGTACGCAACGCCTATATAATCAGTGGTGACTTTTTGTGGTAGAACAACACCTTTTACCGCGAGCCAATAGCAAACAACATACCGCAAGAAATATAGCGTACATGGCTCACCTTCAAGTAAAACTCCGGTTCAAACGCCTTAGCAATAATCGGCAAGTGATACGACACCCCGAAACTTGCCCCAAAACGAATATCATTTTTCAAACCTTTTCTCAACGTAGATGTACCTACTTCCTGAGTCAATGATGAATTAGAGGTAGCAATAACCGTATGTTTTTCTTTAGGTGCATGTACCATCGAAAAACCGCCAAAAACACCAAAACGCCGCTTTGCCCCAAACCGCGCTTCTGGATAAATACCCGAATAAAAAAATTGAGTTTGAACCGAAGTTGTGGTAGTAGTTTCGGGCAAATAAGGCCGTCTATCCGTTCTGGTATCCTGAAAAAGCACCGAACCATAACCAGCCTCCAACCGGACATTGAAAGGAGCATGCGTATGAGCAATATTGAAACCAATACCCAATTCGGAACCCATTTGATACTTCCGCTGCGTTTTGCTACTAATATCACCATCATGATAATCTTTGGGTTGGCGTGCTATACTCCGAGTTGTACCTGCTCCAACGCTCAAACCAGCCGTTAAATGCCCAATTTTTTCCCTTTTAAATTCATAAGGCTGCTGTAATCCTTTGTACGCCATGCTATTGCGTTTGGGAAAATCGAAGGTAAGACAGGTAGGTAATTGGCCGGAGATTGTATTTCCCCATACTACCCCACAATCGGTGGCAGAGATCATTCGGAAAACCTGCGTGGCCATCGCCCGTTCTTGTAGATAAAGCAGGGTTTCCTTTTCAGGGGTAAAAACGGCCTTAAAAGTCGCTAATACAGTAGTTTCGGTGCCTTGTTTGGATACGATTGTCCCCGTTGCTTCATTGTTATTAGCAAACGACCATTCAGAAAAAACGGTCGCAGGTGCGTTATCCACGTACCAGCGACCGTCTAAATGATCTAAAACTTTAGGGAGTTGAGCGTTAAGATTGCAAAAAAGGCAAGTAAATGCGAAAAAAAGAATTAATTGTTTCATAATGTGAAGATATGTTGTTGGTTAAATATATCTTCAATGACGAGAACCTGTACTAAATGGTTGGATGAACAAAAGTACTTAATATTTATTTAACATTTATTTAAGCAACCTAATCCTATTCCTTAGTTTTTCTTATCTTTTTTATTTTCCTTACGGTCACGTTTGTTTTCTGCGCGATCACGTTTGTTTTCTGCGCGGTCGCGTTTGTCTTCGCGCTTGTCGCGTACATCTTCGCGTTTGTCCTTACGGTCTTCGCGGTTATCGCGTACATCTTCTTTCCCATCGCGTACATCTTCGCGGGCATCGCGGCGGTCTTCTATTTTATCGCGTTTGCCGCCGTCATGTTTGGCATCGCGTACATCTTCGCGCGCATCGCGGCGATCTTCACGGACATCGCGTTTGTCTTCGCGTTTATCTTTTACGTCTTCGGCATTGTCTTTAACATCTTCGCGGCGGTCGCGGCGGTTTTCAGCACGATCGCGCTTGTTCTCAGCACGGTCAATTTTATTCTCTTTGCGATCTACCTTGTCTTCTAATTTATCCGCTTTTTCGGATTGTTGGGCTTGGGCTGTGATAACGAGGGCGCAAAAGGCCAGCATGAACATGATTTGCTTTTTCATAATGAATCAGATTTTTTAAATATAGACACTGCGATTTACAGTACCTTTTTGTTAAGGATGGGCTTTGGACGGAGATCAAGAGGTCAGGTTTAATCGTAGTTTTATTTTAACACGGCTTTAACATAAATAATCAATTATTCCTATAATCCTATTAGTATCGTTATTTAATTCGCTAATTAAATTTAAACAAACAATTTTAGCAACATCCTCTTTAATATTGGGCATACCTAATTTCCATTTCATCGACCCATAAAAAATGAAATCATCTCCTTTTACTTGACCGAGTGCGAAGAGTCCACTCCTTATTTTTTTCTTATTCAATTTTGGCGTTTTAAGTTTATGGGTCTTAATTAATTCATTGAATCCCATGTACAGCCCATCGACTATTCCATCTGCTAGTGATCCTCCATTCAAAAGTTCATCATTATTGGCATACGTTTTAACAGAACCCGAATAAGGAGAAGTCCTGCAATACGCTAAAGAAATTTGATATTCAAATTCATTTACTTTATTACAAATGTCTATTCTGAATTCAGGGTTGAAATATTTTAATTTTGCAATTGTAGTATTGAATTTTCTAAATATGCCTTTTTCGTATTGGTAAACAACTTTAAAAGGATCTTCAACTGCATTATTAAAAACTGATATTTTTGTATTTGAATTTAAGTAAGCAAATTCTTGAAAACGATCGCAGAAATAATCAAAATCAAGCGTCATATCCTTAAAAATAGTACGATTTATTGAAAATTCAATCAAAATATCCGCTCTCTGACCTTCATTATCTGTACTCGTCTTTAATATGGTATTTTCATTACCTTCAAAAACATCAAGTTTGTTTTTATCCTTCTTTACATATACTTTTGCCTCATTATTCAAGGGAAATAAAATGAGTAATCCAAAATATGGAGTATTTAAGGGCAATATATTCTCGAATTTTTTACTAATAATTTCAACATCAATTTCATTGATGAGTATAGCAATATTGTCATTTTTCTCTAAATGAATGACTATATCAATCGGTCTTTTATTTAAGTACAAAAGTTCGGCAAAAACCTCGACGAGCATATTTGCAAAACCATCTATCTTGGTATTAGACAAATACATAGCGGGGCGTTTCCTAATGGACTCATACCATTGGGTGAATTCTACATCAGTAAAAGAATTTTCGCTTATTTCCGTCATTAACAATAATATACATAAACTTATTTTACCTAAAATTATAGGAAAACAAGATGTTATTCCTCTTGCAAAGTTACTAAACTATCTCCATTTTATCAAACTTACTAAGCCTATAATTTCCAAAATCAAACCTTAATTCATCATCAAAAAGACTTTAAACATGCGTAAATTATTCTACTCCATACTCATCGCCCTAGCCCTCGCCACTATTTGGGGCTATGCACCCGATAAATCCCTCGAATCGCTAAAAGGTAAATACGCGCCGCCGCCCTCCCAATTTATACTCGTGGATGGCATTCAGGTGCATTATCGCGACGAAGGGATTGCCGCTAATCGCGATAGCACGCCGTTAATTTTATTACATGGCACCAGTTCCAGCCTCCATACTTGGTCCTCTTGGGTAACTGAACTGTCTAGCGATTTTCGGATCATCCGGTTGGATTTACTCGATTTTGGTTTGACGGGTTCCGATGGTAATACCCTCTTTAATGGCCCCGAATACGCTACATTTGTAGCCCATTTTATGGATAAACTAGGTATTTCCAACTGTTATATGGCCGGAAATTCGTTGGGTGGTGAGGTTTGTTGGCAAATGGCGCGGATTTATCCCAATCGCGTTAAAAAAATGATCTTGATAGATGCTGCCGGTATTCCGTTCCAAAGTTCGGGAACGCCAATTGGGTTTAAAATTGCAGGAATACCTGTTTTACGAGAATTTGTTCGTTTTATAACCCCTTATGGTCTTGTTGAAAAAAGCATTAAAAATGAATACGCCGATCCGTCTAAAGTAACCACTGCATTGGTGGATCAATATTACGATATGACCCTCCGCGCAGGCAATCGCGATGCATTAATCCGTAAAATTGCTTCAAAATCAACGAATTACAATAATCACTACGACGAATTACCCAATATCCAAACACCTACGATGATCCTTTGGGGAGCACAAGACAAACACATTCCGGTATCACTGGCTTACGCATTTCAAAAAGCATTGCCCAATGACACCTTGGTCATCATACCCAATGCGGGACATTTGCCGATGGAAGAAACTGGCTCGATCACCGCCCAAATAGCGCGCGACTACCTAAACCGATTGAGTATAATCACCCCGCCAACAATAAACAACATGCCCAAATAATGCCAAAAAACAAGCACTTCGCCATCCAAAACACCCCACATGATACCAACAATGGGGATAAAATAAGTAATTGCGCTGGCAAAAACAGAAGTAGTCATTGTAAGCATATAATTAAAAACAACGGTCGCAAATGCCGTCCCCATAGCACCCAATAAGATCATTGCGCCAAATGCCCACGGATGCTCCAGCCCGTTTTGATAAATATGAGGAATATTACCACTACATAAAAGATAAATAAGCGCCGATATACCAGATGCCGATACAGCAACAGCGGAAATATGCCCAGACTTAATGCCTGCTAATTTGTTTTTCACCAAATTGACATTAGTACCGTATAAAAAAGTAGCCACTAAGATCAATAATGCATAATGATTTAACGTGAACTCTCCTTTGGAATTAACCAAAATGAGCATCGTGGAGCCTATAAAACCGATCAAAAGACCCAATATTTGCATACCTTTTATAGGCTGCTGGAATACCATGATGCCTACAATAAATGTAAAAGCAGGCGTAAGGGCATTTAAAATACTCGCTACAGAACTGTTGATATGCACTTGCGCTGTACAGAACAGAAAGGCAGGAATCAGCATACTAATCAACCCTGAAATGGCGATAATAGGCAATTTTTCCCGAGGAATTTTTGGAATACTAATCGCAGCCGGAATGCCCAATACCGCCATAGCCGCAATCATACGCATCGACGCAATTTCAAATGGCGCAAACCCACCCTGTAATGCACGTTTTACCAAGATAAACGAACTACCCCAAGCAAGGGTAAGTAGTAAAAATGATCCCCAAATGACAAAGGTTTTATGCTCTTTTAACATGCTTTTTAATTCAATTTTGCTCGATTTTAAGTAAAATCGCCGCAAATGTACTGCTCTGTGCTAGGAAAAGGGCAGATAGAGGTAATTATGTTCACCTAAAAGGTGCAGCGCACCGCAATTATGTTCAATAAAAAGGTGCAGCGCACCGCAATTATGTTCACCCAAAAGGTGCAGCGCACCGTAATATTTGTAGCAAAGATAAATTTTCCGCGTTTTGAAGGTGCAGCGCACCGCAATATTACGAATATTATGGTGCGCTGCACCTTTACACATGATGTTGCCGATTTTTCTACAAATATTGCGGTGCGCTGCACCTCAAAATTGATAATACATATTTCTGCAACCAAACAAAAACAATTTAGTACAACTTGAGGTTTTGTATATCCACAAAAGACTTCGGAGAAGTCAAACATTTGTAGCAAAAATATGAAAGTTGAAATTTGGTCGGACGTAATGTGTCCGTTTTGTTATATCGGCAAACGCAAATTTGAAGCGGCATTGGCGCAATTTGAAGGCCGTGATGACGTGGAAATAACCTGGAAAGCCTTCCAGTTGGATCCTAATTTAAAAACAGAGCCCAACAAAAGCGTTGCACAATCATTAGCCGAAAAAAAGGGCTGGTCGGCGCAAGAAACAGCACAAATGATGGATCATGTGACCAATATAGCACAATCAGTTGGGCTTGATTATCATTTTGACAAGGCGGTAGTCGCTAATTCTTTTGACGCACACCGTTTTTCGCATTATGCCAAAACAAAAGGGCTACAAGATGCTGCAGAAGAACGCCTATTTGCTGCCTATTTCTCCGAAGGAAAAAACACAGCAGATAAGGGAGTATTAGCCGAAATCGGTGCTGAAATCGGTTTGGATGCCAATGCCATTACGGAAGTATTGGAAGCCGATACTTATGCCGATGAAGTGGCCCTTGATATCTATGAAGCGCAACAATTTGGGATAACAGGTGTGCCATTTTTTGTTTTTGACAGAAAACGCGCTGTTTCCGGTGCGCAAGACAGCCAAGTGTTTTTGCAGGTATTACAGCAATCCCAACAGTAAAAGCCCTATTCTTTCACCACAACTTCATCCAAATTCAACATACTATTGGCGACGACTGTCATGGCCGCCAAATTGGGGTCATGTTGGTCACAAGCCAAATCATTGAGCAGGTCAGAAACTGCTTGTGGATTGTTTTTGTAATATTGGATCGACTGGTTAAATAAAGACTTAAGCACCATTGCCTTATTGGGTGCAATAGGTCGGCCTGTAATGGCTAAATACCCGTTTTGAATGGCTAAATCCCAGTTTTGTGCCGTATTTTCCAACATTTTCAAGGCTAAATGCTTAGCGCATTCCATATAAACGGGATCGTTGAGCGTCACCAATGCCTGTAGCGGTGTATTGGTACGAATCCTCCGAGATGTGCATAAATTACGCCCCGCGCCATCAAAAGTCATGGTAGAAGGGTATGGACTGCTTCGTTTCCAGAAGGTATAAAGTGCTCGCCGGTACTGCTCGTCGCCTTTGGATAAGACCCATGCGTCGCCGTTCCAAGGGGTAAGCCATATACCATCGGGTTGGTAGGGCATAACAGGTTTACCGTACATCTTGGGGTTGTACAAACCACTGACTACCAAGGCTTGATCCCGTATTTGTTCGGCGGAAAGCCGTATCCGTGGGCCACGCGCCAGCAGTCGGTTTTGGGGGTCGCGTTCTTGCAAGTCTGGACTGGTATGCGACGATTGTTTGTACGCCGCAGAAGTAACCATCAGGCGAAGCATTTTTTTCATACTCCATTGATTATCATTGACAAAAGTCCAGGCCATCCAGTCTAACAATGCTTGGTGCGATGGAGGTGTACCCTGTGAGCCAAAATCCTCTACGGTTTCTACAATGCCGATACCAAATATCTGCTCCCATAAACGATTGACCATGACACGTGCTGTGAGCGGGTGTTCTTTTGCGGTCATC
>JAAFHO010000031.1 GCA_013297575.1 Chitinophagales bacterium | reverse complement strand
TTGAGTAAAGCGAGGTTTTTATAGAGAATACTTTTTATAAGATATTTATTTTTTTATTGACCAAATCCTGAAATTCGTTAAATCCCCTAATGGTTCTAACTCCTCTATTCCTTTTTTGGTAACTTTATATTTACTAATAACCATTGATGCTATTCTGGATGGGTCATCTTTATGGTGTTCGTCCAAAATAAAATAATAACTCTGCATAATATAAATATCTTTTTCTTTGGTTGGCAATAGTGGCGAACAAACCATGACATTTAAAGTGTCATTGAAAATAGTTTCGATGTTTTTGTGTGGATAGTAGTCACATATATTGCGTTTGTCATCCGGTAGTTTTACCCTTACTGGTATTTTAGAATATTTTGGCAACATGATTTCAAATCTTTCTTCATGAGTAAACTTAGGCGGAAGTGTGGGGCGATATACTAGCCAAGGATAGACGTATTTCACATATTTATTTAAGGAATCGTAGCGGTGAGAGAGGTTTTTAAGTATAATCTGGTTGGAATATGCTAAAATTTCTGCTTCGGAAAGTGTTGATGTTTTTGGCTCTAACGTTTTGCAGTATGTTAGTACGCTAGTGCTAAAGACTAGAAAGACTAGTTCGATTATATGTATTTTTTTCATTTTTATGCTTTGTAATAAGTCAAATGTATTTTTTTAATTTACTAATAGGCCGTTGCCTTTTGTTTGTTTTAGATATAATGTTTAGGAAATGAACAATTTTGTTCATTAAAACGAAATAATTTTGATTCATTTTTGAAATAAACATGACTGTTTGGGAATGTTTAGAAATGTGTGTCAAAAAACGAGATCTTAATGAAAAACATGAGTTTTACCTTGCAATAAAAGTGCTTGAAAGTATGCACAGTTGGGTATGATAATTTTTGTTTATAGTATTTACTTAAATGACTCCCATACAGCGTTTAGTAAAAGAAACCATACCTTGCCCAAAATTAATTGTGTTCTAGTACAAAATACGAAAACAACTAAATCCACCACAAACAAAAACGCACAACACAGAACCAAGTCTGCATTGTGCGTTAAAAAATAGATGTAATCTAAAATTAAATCACTATCCTTTATTTCACTTCTTCAAATTCCACATCTTGTGCTTGGGTACCGCCTCCGCTTGACTGCTGCTGCTCTTGGCCGCCTGCAAAACCCGCGTCACCACCGGCACCTTCTGCGCCTTGAGTAGCCTGATAAATATCTTGGCTGGCTGCGCTCCATGCTTGTGTCAATTGCTCGGTAGCCGTATCGATACGGGCGAGGTCTTGTACTTTATGCGCTTCGCGTAGTTCGGTCAATGCTTTTTCGATGGTTTCCTTATGGTTCGCAGGCACTTTTTCGCCGTATTCGCGGAGTTGTTTTTCCGTTTGGAAAATCAAAGAATCAGCGGCGTTGAGTTTTTCTGCGCGTTCGCGTGCTTGGCGGTCTGTTTCAGCGTTGGCTTCGGCTTCGGCTTTCATACGTGCAATTTCCTCTTTGGAGAGGCCAGTGCTGGCTTCAATACGAACGTTTTGTTGTTTGCCAGTTCCTTTGTCCATGGCAGTTACCGACAAGATACCATTGGCATCCATATCGAAAGTTACTTCGATTTGTGGTACACCACGTGGTGCTGGCGGAATACCATCGAGGATAAAGCGGCCAACGGTGCGGTTATCGCGTGCCATTGGGCGTTCGCCTTGAAGGATATGTATTTCTACTTGAGGCTGGTTTTCAGAAGCCGTCGAGTAGGTTTTAGATTTTTTAATTGGAATCGTTGAATTTGCTTCAATAACTACGTCGTACATATTGCCCATTGTTTCGATACCCATTGACAATGGCGTAACATCGAGGAGCAATACACCGCTTACGTTACCACCCAATACACCACCTTGTACACCTGCACCAATCGCCACTACCTCATCGGGGTTTACCGAGCGGTTTGGTTTTTTGCCAAAGAATTTTTCTACGGCATCTTGGATGCTTGGGATACGGGTAGAACCACCTACAAGGATTACCTCGTCAATTTCGGATGGATTGAGACCAGCATCTTTTAGTGCTTGACGGCATGGCTCGAGCGTACGCTTCACCAATGATTCCGTCATCTGCTCAAAACGAGCGCGGGTAAGTTTCATCACCAAGTGCTTTGGTACGCCATCTACTGCCGTGATATAAGGCAAGTTGATTTCGGTTTCAGCACCGCTAGACAATTCGATCTTTGCTTTTTCTGCTGCTTCACGCAACCGTTGTAGTGCCATTGGATCTTTGCGGAGATCCATGTGTTCTTGGTTTTTGAACTCATCGGCCAACCACTCGATAATCACATGGTCAAAGTCGTCGCCACCCAAGTGGGTATCGCCATTGGTTGATTTTACTTCAAACACACCTCCGCCCAATTCAAGGACAGAAATATCAAAAGTACCACCACCGAGGTCATATACCGCAATTTTCATATCGCGAGTACCTTTATCGAGGCCATAAGCCAAGGCCGCAGCCGTTGGTTCATTCACGATACGTTTTACATCAAGACCCGCAATAGCACCTGCTTCTTTAGTAGCTTGGCGTTGTGAGTCATTGAAATATGCAGGAACGGTAATCACCGCTTCTGTTACAGTTTCACCGAGGTAATCTTCGGCGATTTTTTTCATTTTTTGCAGGGTCATTGCGCTGATTTCCTGCGGAGTGTACATGCGTCCGTCAATTTCTACGCGAATGGTATCGTTATCGCCGCGTACTACTTTATAAGGCATGCGTTCGATTTCCTTACCAATTTCGCTGTAACGCATACCCATAAAACGCTTGATAGAAGCAACAGTACGCTGCGGGTTGGTCACTGCTTGGCGCTTGGCAGGCGCGCCTACTTTACGTTCACCGTTGTCCAAAAATGCAATTACGGAAGGCGTGGTACGTGCGCCCTCGTCATTGGCGATCACAACCGGTTCGTTGCCGATCATAACAGATACACAAGAGTTGGTTGTACCTAAGTCAATACCGATAATTTTTCCCATATTAAATGTATAAAAAGTCTTTGAAATTTAAATAAGGCTGGGTCGTGTTGCGCATTATAACAGATAAATTACAACTCAAATCCAAAGCCTTAACTCAAAACTATTTATCAATCTGTATGCCATGCCTAGGAAAACTGACGGAATGGCAGTTTAAAGGCCGCTTTGGCAGATAATACATGGAAGTACTGACATGGGGCGGTGAAAATGGTGTACGCTACGAAAAAAATAGTGGTTAATCCGTTGGTGTATGCACTAATCCGTTGGCGTAGCACGCATTGTCGTTGGCATATCCTGAGTAGATTCTGCCTTTACAAAGAAACTCTCGATATAGTTGATGATATTGTCTTGGTCATTGCGCGAAAGGTGTTTGCACCTACAAATCGCAATGAAATCTTTTCTAGCAGATAATAATCGTTTAGTGGCTTTGCGCAAATGCTCTTGTTCCACGCCATTGGTGTACATAAAACGGTCGCGTACCGATTTTAATCCAGAATCGCTGGAAGGGCTGGCATAAGGCGCGCTCACAAAACCCGAAAAATCAAAATCGTAGGGAATAATCACTATTTTACCCGATTCTGTGGCGCGAATCGTGCGAACATTCCGAATCATACTGATATCCCAATCGGTATTGCCAATCATGTACTCAAACATCACCACCAAAGCCAATTGATTCATCTGAAGACTATCTACAGGCAAACCATACTGCTCTACAACTTGGCCTTTTAGCCGAGCATTGGTCTCCTCTTCGTCTTCAGCAAGCATCGCCATGGCTTCATACTTTTTTCCAGTATGGGTGTCAATCAAAGTCAATTTTATTAATTTGACTTTAACGCAAGCCTGCGTAAGGCTTTCAAACATTTTATAAATAAGGTACTCCTTCACCACTAAGTCACTACCCATATCCGAGTCAAAGCAAGGTAGGATCAATTTAACCTCGTTCAAGGTATCAAGCCCTTCGCTTTTGAGCATTTTTTTCTTGAACTTGAGTTTGAGCGGTGGAAATTCGCAGGTTTTGCGGCGGTATTTGCCACGCGATTTTACTTCCAAATCCCATTTTTTTCCGTTGCTCGTGGTTAAAGTTGCCGGAAAGTAGGTGTTCGTTTTTTTGTTGGCTTTCACTGTTGTGAAGTCCATTTCCATGGTAATCTTTGGCATTTCATCAGCCGTTAGAGACTGGAAAATGCTCGTTTTGGGCGTCTGTGCCTTTACATGTGCTTGTACAATCAGCAACATAAAAAGAACCATGCAACTACGAATAAAATTTGCCATAATCAGATAATTTGTTTTAGGAAAAACTGCAATGATTTATGAGCAGCAGGCTGATAAAACCATCGTTTCTCCGTTTGGTTCGGTTGATTTTTTGCAAAGTTAAGCAAATTAAATTTTAAAACACATCTTTTTAACGTTTGGTTTCAAAATTAATATTTGTTTAATGGCTATTTTCTTCGATTAAAGTGGTTTTGCTCTTTTGGATTGCTTGGAAATTGAAACCCAAAGGTGCATAAAATAAAATAGAATAATCTAAAAAAATTTTTTGCCACATTTTATGCTGTTTTTGCGATTGAAGTTACCCGCCTCAAAACCTGAATTGGGAATCCTCTACGACATGGACTCCTTTTATGACGCAAAAGTTGCTAACCTTACCGTTATACCCTACTTTCATCAGACCAAAATAGCAATTTACTCTACGTTTGTCACAAAAAAGTAATTCCACGCTACTGCGCACTTGGTCAATGTTTGGATATAAAATTCCGAACAAATGATCAGGTGCCCAATAACATGGAATTATTAATGGTGTCCTAGTACTTACTGCTTACAATAGACATTATACGAAACTAATTCTCTATAATGTCTAATACTATAATTTTATGACGCGGAATATCTGAAGCAAACCCGATGCTTTACTGCTCATGTATATCCAGTATATCCCCGATGGCAATGTGTTAAATGAAACATGAATCGGTGCGTTATTTCCCATGGCAAATGCGTCATTATGGACAAGACCTCCTTGGGCGTTATACACCCGAACGAATACTTCTTCTTGTAATGGGCATGCAATATGGAAATCATCCGTTACTGGATTCGGGTACGTTACGCAAAGGAGTTTTGATAGATTAGTTGTACTCGAAATATCATCAATTAAGCCATTGCAATCATTGTCGAGGCTATCCAATATTTCTGGAGCCATTGGAGCCACCAATGCGTTATTGTCATCACAGTCGCCAGAAACAGCACTATAACCAGTAGGCGCGGTAGTGGCACAGCTACTCAAAATAATCTGAATAGATCCATAACCATCCCCGTCGTTGTCTGAATAATAGGTATTGCCTGGCAATCCATTATCAATCAAATTATCGCAGTTGTTATCGATACCATCGCATACTTCGACCGCATTTGGATTCAAATTGGCATTATTGTCGTCGCAATCCAGTGCATTGGCTACAAAACCAACAGGCAAGGTCGTTAAGCATGTGTCTTTTGAGGCCGCCGCATTACCAAAACCGTCACCATCCAAATCTGCATAATAAGTATTAATTGTAATGCCATTATCGATCAAACCATCGCAGTTATTATCAATGCCATCGCAAATTTCTGCTATGTTAGGATTCAGGTTGGCATTATTGTCATCACAATCCAGCGCGTTGGCTACAAAACCGACCGGCGAAGTAGTTAAGCAGGATAGCGCAGTGGAGGCTGCATTTCCAAAACCGTCACCATCCAAATCTGCATAATAGGTATTAAAGGTAATGCCATTATCGATCAAATTATCGCAGTTATTATCAATACCATCACATATTTCGACTGCATTTGGATTTATATTGGCATTATTATCATCGCAATCCAATGCATTAGCCGCAAAACCAACAGGCGAAGTAATTAGACAGGTGTCTTTGGTGAAAGCAGCATTACCAAAACCATCGCCATCCAAATCTACATAATAAGTATTGATGGTAATACCGTTGTCGATCAAACCATCGCAGTTATTATCAATGCCATCGCATACTTCGGCCATTCCAGGGTTCAGGCTGGCATTGTTGTCATCGCAGTCTTCATAACTGAGGTAGCCATCGTTATCTTTATCTGCATAGAAATAAGAACTTGCTTTATTGAACGCATCATTCCCCATTATTATGCCTAGTTTACGTCCAGGAATATCATCTACTGGTGGATGGATACCACCCCAAATGCGGGAAAGACTGGTTTGGTCTGATGCATCTCTATAAGTAGCCCACTGTAATTTTACATCTACAGATGGTCCGTTTTCAAATTTCAAAAATCCGCTATTAGCAGGAATCACAAACTCTCCCATACCGCCGGGGAAATACTCATCACCTGTAATCCTAGTAATTGCTTCTGCTGCCGTGCGCGAATAGGTAGAGTGGCCAGAGATATAACCAGCAAAAGGTGGCGATACAAATGTTTTTGCCTGATAAGTAGTCCAGTTCTCTGCTAAAATCCAACCAACGCCTGCAATATCGGTAGCGGTATTAGTGATAAAACTATGTCCACGCCAAGTATAAAATTTAATTTTACCTATATTTTGGTTCATATTACCCGCTAATGGGTCACCAGCCTTTACCTGCTCAATAAAACCTGGAACCAATTGAATACCAGCCACATTGTAATTAGGCAATGCAGGGTCGCTACTTTGGCCTTTTTGAGCCATATAGCGCAAAGCACTCACGGGCCGTACATTATCATAAGCACCTTTGATGCCCCATGCTGTAATGGCTGCATCATGTAGCGCACCACCAAGGGTAAAATAGGCTTTAACATCATATTCAAGGCGATCAAGTACTTCGCCTTTGCCATTAAATTTCCGTACAAATTGCGGGTGATCCATCGCTTTGTTAAAAATACTAAACCAGTGTCCGGGCGGTGTTTCTGAATTAGGTCCATCTGCCCAAAACTGTGCCAATACCCGTGTGTAATCACCTCTAGGTACCAATTGTGGCGCATAAGGCGCACCTGTTTTTGGATTAAGCGGTCTGCCATGGTCACTAGCACCGCCATTCACTACATCATAAAAGGTTTTGTATTCCTCAAAACTATTTGGTAATGCACTCGTATTTCCAATAGAAGCAGGGGATACATCCCAAATAACGCCATCTGTGGGATCCAAATGGGCCGCCCAAATGGAAACCATATTAAAATTCCATTTATACTCGTCAGATGTACCTCCACCTGTAACGGTATTTATCATCGGTGGTGGGCCGGGGTCGTGATAAACTGGCCAGTTATAACCATCTCTAAATATATTCTTCTTGGTACTATCTGGTAATGCAAACGGGAATACCCGCCCCCATTCAGGACTTTGAAATACTTGGGTAGATGGGATGGGGTTGCCATTTTGGTCAATAGCATTGGATAAACTCAAGGGTTGCCATCTGTTAGGGTCAACTATGGTTGGATTACCAGGATTGGCTATGATAAGTATGGGATTAATCGGGGTATAATAAAAATTACCATAATTGAAATCCTCATTAGAGCCATCATATCGACCGTACTCGCCTACGCAGTTGCCAATGTAATTACCCAATTCTGCTGGATCACCAGATTGATAATTGGCGTTAGTAAAAGTCCAATCATAACCAAGTTGCTCCATCGTTTGCCGAAACCGCTGCAGACTAATGCCAGCATTGGGCGAAAATTGGTAGCGTCTTTTCAGTAGGGTAAATGCTGCATAACTCATTGCTTTTTTTCGTGCGGCTTCAATATCCGTATTAGGGGCTGGGGGTAAGCCGTTAAAAGGACATTGGTAGCCGCCTACATACTTGCCTAATAGGTAAGTCTTGGCTTGCCCTGTGGTATCGTACACTGCCCAAGCGTCATACATGGCCATCGCAACGTGGAAAAAATTCCGTGCTTGTACGGGCGGGCGGGCAAAATCTTCACGGACAGCCTGTAACTGGACATCATTCCAAATGCGAGCGACGGACTGTGTTTGCCCGTAGAGTGTATTGGAACAAAAAGCAATGCACCAACAAATACTAAAAACTACAAGTCTAATTTTGGGGTTTGTTCCGAATAATAAAAGTAAGGGTGTTAAGGTAATGTTCATATAAAATATTAATTAATAAGGTGTGTTTGTTTTTCTAGGTAGCATGCTTTCATTTTCAGAAAGGGTGGGAATGAATATAAAAAAAGCGAGCCGACCGACTTTTACAGCGGGGCGGCTCGTATATAACAACTTCCTGTGTGTTTCTTTCACAAAAGCAGTAATAACTGCGATTGCTGGTGCAAAGATACGGACTTGAATTATATTTGCAACCTATGTTTGAAAAAAAAATTAAAAAAATGTATTTTTTTTTCAAACCAAGGCTTTTTTTAACATTTTTAGGCTTTTTTTTGCCCTTTTTTTGTTTGATTCTAATGCAATTCTAATGAAATTCTTAGAATTGAAAATTAGTTATTGATCATTACAGGCATCACAAGCATCAAGATTTCCCGGTCATTATTCTCTTCTACAGGCGTAAGAATTCCTGCACGGCTTGGAGTGGAAAGGTCAATCTTGATTTCTTCGCTTTCTAGGACACCGAGCATCTCGACCAAGAACTTGGCATTAAAAGCAATTTTCATAGGACTACCGTTGTAATTGCAGGCCATTTGCTCCGTTGCTTCGTTGGAGAAGTCGATATCTTGTGCTGAAATCGTAAGGCTTTTGTCATTCATATCCAACACCACTTGGTTGGTGGTTTTGTTGGCATAAATGGCGATACGTTTTAACGAATTTTGTAAGTCGCTCCTTAGCGCCGACAATTGATTGGGGTTGTCCACTGGAATTACCGCATTATAATCTGGGTAGCGTGCATCAATCAATCGACATACTAAATTGGTATTCCCAAATGAAAAGAAGGCATTTGCTTTATTAAAGGCAATAGAAACGCTGTCATTGGAAGGTAATGCGTTTTTCAACAGGCTCAATGCTTTTTTAGGAATGATAAAAGCAGTTGCCACTTCACCTGCGAGGTGGTGCGTGGAATATTTCACCAATTTGTGCGCATCTGTGGCGACTAGAACAAGTTTGTTAAAATCCACTTGGAAATATACGCCTGTCATGGCTGGGCGCAAATCATCTGTGGAAGTAGCAAACATTGTTTTTGAAATACCTTCTAAAAGATATTGGCTATTTATTTTTACTTTATCCACGTCATCAGACTCGGGCAAAGAAGGGAAATCTGCGCCATTTTCGCCTGCCAAACGGTATTTGCCGTAAGAAGACGTGATTTCTATACCAAAATTATCTGGATTTATATTAAAAGTAACGGGCTGTTGTGGTAATGCTTTTAGCGTTTCCAATAAAATTTTTGCTGGAATAGCAACCGTAAAATCATCGTCGGCTAATACCTCAATGCTGGTTGAAATGCTGGTTTCCAAATCGCTGGCCGAGATAGTGAGTTTCTTATTTTCAATCTTAAACAAGAAATCCTCCAATATTGGTAAAACTGGATTGGATCCCAATGCGCCAGATGCGACTTGCAATTGCTTCAGAAGTTCGGATGAAGAAACGCTGAATTTCATATATTTTTTATGTATTTTTGCGAATTAAACCGCAAATATAAAGCACCAAATTGTCTTCTTATTTCAAATTAGCTAACATTTTGTGGAAAACAAGCAATACCTTCGCGCCCCGATGGGCATAAACAGGAAAATAGCACCCCCAATTCATACAATTATTCGGCCAGAACTACCTAAATATAAGGTTGTTACCCTTGATAATGGCTTAAAAGTTTATACTTTACATTTCCCCGAGCACGACATACTCAAGGTGGAACTTGATTTCCATATTGGTCGCCCCGAGGAAACGCAACGAATGACAGCTTATATGGCTCCTCGCCTTATGCGCGAGGGGGTAGATGGCATGAATGGTGGTGCAATTGCAGAGCATTTTGATTATTTTGGGTCGAGTGTCACGACTTGGAGTTGGCTGGACGCATCGGGGTTTATACTTACCGGACTGCCCAAATACGCTGCTCAAACTATTCCTGTATTTGCGGATATTTTATTGCGACCTACCTTTCCGCAGAAGGAACTGGATATATTGGTGGAAACCCACCTGCAAGAATTACAAGTAGAATTGGAAAAGGCTGACGTGATCTCTTATCGGGTGTTTACAGAGCGGCTATATGGTGCAGATCATCCTTTGGGTTATAATTCTACTGCTGAAGATTACCGTGCTATTACGTGCGATTCATTACGTGATTTTCACCAAAAACACCTACACCTGTCCAATGCTTATTTCTTTTTAAGTGGTAATATTACGGATGAAGTGCTGTCTTTGATGAACCAACATTTTGGACAAATAACACTACTGCCACAAGAGCGTAAAGCAAGGCTTATCCCTGAGCCAGCCCCCAACTGGCCCAAAAGGAAAGACAAAACACTCAAATTGAAACAACCGGGAGCGCTTCAAACAGCCCTGAAAATGGGTAGAATGCTTTTCAATCGGCTTCATCCAGATTTTTATGATGTTCAAATCATGAATATTATTTTTGGCGGGTATTTTGGCTCAAGGCTGATGTCTAATATTCGCGAAGATAAGGGCTTTACCTATAATATATACTCGGGTATTGATACCTTCTACGAAACAGGATATTTCTATGTGTCTACAGAATTCAATAGCGATAAAAGGAGCGCTACTTTAAGGGCTATTCGTAAAGAAATGAAAAAAATGCGCGAAGAACTGGTGTCCGAAGAAGAATTAGACATGGTGCGTAATTATATGACTGGCGCGCTGCTTAGCGGAATGGATGGCCCACTCAGCATGTCGTCGGTGATGAGGGCTGTCGTATTTGAACG
This sequence comes from Chitinophagales bacterium, assembly GCA_013297575.1. Classification (GTDB taxonomy): domain Bacteria; phylum Bacteroidota; class Bacteroidia; order Chitinophagales; family Saprospiraceae; genus M3007. Next base: position 8,414 of record JAAFHO010000031.1, on the reverse strand, counting down.
CGTAGGAGAGGAAGGGTTTCATCGGCAAGTACAGGCTTTAGCCAATATTACCCCACAGCGTATTCAAGAACTAGCGCAGATGTACCTGCGACAAGAAGATTTTTTGACCGTAATGGTGAGTGGCTAAAAAAAAATGTAATATCCAATCAAATTTAATCATTTGCTAAACGTTAATTTACTTTTTGTAAGTTAGGCACGATCTTTGTTTTACACCTAAGATAGGGAACGGTGTCGAAATAACTTCCACCATTTATGCGAATCTGTTGAAGCCATATTGTCTGTTTTTTTGTTAGATAGCCCCCACTATTCGCCTTAAAAAACAGTTATCTGCCTTCAAAATCTTTAGCCTAGATGAATGAACTTATTTCAACACCGTTTTTAAGGGTTTTTTGTATGTTTTTTTAAAAAAAAGAGTATACATAATTTAAAACCGGTGTACATTTGAGCCTAACAATATTCTCCGTATTTATCTCTCAAGTGGCAGGAAAGTGTTTTTCCTTGGTTTTATTCCCTTTTTTAATCAACTTCGGTTATTTGTCCCAGTACAAATATTTTCTTTTCATTCATTTGCATTTTCAATTGCTTTTGAAAACGATGGTCAAAATGTTACGTTTATTGACAGCAGTCTTTGTGATTGCCCCAAGTTTGTTTTTATCGGCTCAGGATATTCATTTTTCGCAATACCTGAATTCACCCATGAACCTTGGCCCAGGCATGACTGGCATTTTTGGTGGCGACATGCGCTTTACCGCCAATTACCGCAACCAATGGCGACAAGTTCCAGTCCCATATTCTACTTTTAGTGGTGTGGTAGAGAACAAATTTTATTTACAAAAACAGCGATACGACCGCTACCTGACGGGTGGTTTAATCCTGAACCAAGATCGGCAAGGTGATCTGCGGCTTACTTCATTGCAAGTAGGTATCCCTGTTGCCTTTACCCTCCCCCTTAAAAAAAAGATAGCACCTTTGGCGCACAATTATCTGACGCTTGGCGTAGTGCCTATGTTTGGTCAGCGTAGTTTTGGCACCAATAAGTTTACTTTTGATGCTCAATACGTAGATTGTATGTTTGATCCTACTGCGGCCATCAATGAATCGCAGATTTTGGATCGCAATAGCCTTACCTATTTTGATTTTAGTGCGGGCTTGAACTACCGCTGGCAATCTAAAGTATATCGGAGCAAAATTGACGTGGGTACTGGTTGGCACCATATTAACCGCCCCGATCACGATTTTTGGCAAGGCGATGATAAAGTGAAATTAGAGCGTCGTTTGGCCTTTTATACTTCTTTGTTGTTCCAAGTCCGGTCGAACGTGGATGTAGTAGGGCAGGGCTTATACCAAACACAAGGTGCTTACAAGCAAATTGCTTTCGGTGCAGGCGCTCGATTCCATTTGAATCAACGACCTTACCACGAATTTGCGCTACAGGTAGGTGCTAATTTCCGCCAAACATATAACGATGCCATTATCCCTCATGTAGAGGCACATTTCCGCACTTGGACGCTTGGCTTGTCTTACGACATCAATATATCCCCTGCCAAAATAGTAACCAACCGCAGAGGAGGTCCCGAAGTAGCGTTGATTTACCGATTGTACAAAGTAAAACCTTTGTCGAAATTCAAATCTTGCCCCATTATTTAATCTTTTTAGATGAAGTGGCCCCCCTGCCCAATTATGCTTCGTTAGCATTCATCAATAATTCAAATTGCTCAAAATGAGATACTTATTACTCATTGTTTTTTTATACACCAGCCTTTTTGTGTCTGCTCAAACAGGTACTGGTTTCGCCAATCGTATGGGCGAAAATACCGATCGTGGTCCTTCTTTAGCAAAAATTGAAGAAAAAGCCGAAGCCGCGCTAAAGGAAGGCGACGAGTATTTGGCCATGGATTATTATGCAAGGGTAATTGCCGCCGACAGCAACCGTGTTTCTGCACTAAAAGGTTTTGCAAACGCAACTTATAAACATGGTGCTTATGCCCTATCTAAAAAGACCGTCCAAAGGCTATTGGATATTGATCCTAAAGATGAGGCATCGCAATTGATGTATTCCGATATTCTTTTCCGCGAAGGAAATTATGAAGGTGCTCAGGCGCGTTATTCCGCATTATTAACTGGCGGTAGCGTAAATCAAACCATTTTAGCACAAAAAGGACTCGATCAAGCCACCAATGCAATTCAAAAAAGGGATAATTCCGATTTTTCTAAAACGGCAATCCTACTCGATTCCACCATTAATACGGAGTACTCCGAATATATGAACTGGCCCAATAACGATGGCACGTTCTATTTCTCATCGTACCGATTCCCGTTCAAAGGCGATAAAGGCGACCGTAAAAGAGACAGAAATTTGGTGAAAGTAATGCAGGCATCGCCCAAAGGCGAATCCTTCGATGCTTTGGTCACCGATTTTAATGCCGCCAAAAGACATACACTCCACCCTACTTTCAATGCAGCAGGTGATATTATGTATTACGCTGAAGGCGATTTTGTCAATAGCGCAGAAATCCGTTGCGACTTGTATATGCGTCGCAAAGTGGGTAGTACGTGGGGGGCAGCACAACCATTAACAAGTGTAAATGTGGCTGGGTTTACCTCTACCGAACCCAATGTAGGTCGAATTCCCGGTACTTCAGGGGAAACATTGTTTTTTGTGAGCGATCGTACAGAGGGTAGTAAAGGTGGCCGCGATATATGGTGCGCACCCATCAATGCAGATGGTAGCGTGGGTACTCCAGTGAACCTTGCTGGTATCAATTCTGTAAATGATGATGTAACGCCATTTTATCATTCCCAAACTGGAACACTTTATTTCTCCGCCAACGGTTCAACAACTATGGGCGGTTTTGATGTGTATAAAGCCGTAGGAAGTGGCGGTAGTTGGATGGGTACCACGTCATTGGAACCACCAGTGAATTCTTCGGCCAATGATGTGTTTTTTACACTCACCAGTGATGCTGCCATTGCTTATATGTCTTCAAACAGATATGGTTCTGCCAATATTTCGGAAGAAGCATGCTGCTATGATATTTTCCAAATACCATTAATAAAACCTAAAATGATCGCGGTTGCATTCCGCAAATTGACCCAAGACTCGCTCGCGCGTACCAATATGCGCTTGTACGAACTGGTAGATGGCAAAATGCAATTAGTGGATTCAGCATTCAATATCCCAGGCGCATTTTATCCATTTTCGGTAAATCCCGGTAAAACATATATGGTTGTCGCTGAAAAACAAGGCTTCAAACCAGATAGTATCCAGTTTGTAACACCCAAAACAGTTTGGCCCGGTATTATTTCCAAGCATTTGTTCCTTCCTGAAATAAAGGTGGATTTGGTGGCCAAAGTATATGATAAAAAGACAAAAGAACCTATTCCGGGTGCCACTGCTCGCTTCGTAGATATGGGCCCTGTGCCAACTAAAGGTAGTGCACCCAAAGGAACGGTAGCGCCCAAAAGCAGTAATAGTTCCAATGCCAGTGGGAATGACTATAAATATCCATTGGAATTTGACCACCAATATAAGGTGTATATTTCCAAAGATGGCTACACTATGGATTCCACGTATGTTACCACATCGGGGCTAACAGAGTCTACAACAATCAACCGCGATTTGTATTTGCAACGCGGTGTTAATTTAGAAGCATTGGTATTTAATAATATCAATCCTTCCACACCTGTTGCTATTAATGGTGTTCGGTTTGAGTTGATCGATATTACACAACCCAATAAACCAGTTAAGGTAACCGACGATTTGCGCAAATTGGATAACCAATTTACTTCGGTATTGGATTATGGTAGGAAATACCAAATTGTGGCATCGAAAGAAGGTTACTCTTCGGATACGATTAGTTTTGCCGTTCCAACGGTTACTGCTAGGGCTTTTGATCTCCTCAAACAAGAATTGAATATCCATCCACTTGATTTGGAGCGTTACTTGCCTATCCGTTTGTATTTCGACAATGACGAGCCGAACAAACGTACGATGGCCACTACTACTACTAAATTGTACAGCCAAACCTATTTTGCGTATTATCCTAAAAAAGACTCCTTTATTCAGGTATTTACGGATCGAATGATAGGCAATGATAAAGAAAAAGCAGCACAAGAATTAGAAGTCTTTTTTGAAGATTCCCTCAAGGGAGAATGGAATCGCTTGCGTTTCTTCACAGAGGTATTGTTCGACAAATTGAAAAAAGGTGATAAGGTAGAAATCGAAATCAAAGGTTTTGCCAGCCCTCGTGCACCATCTGGTTATAACAAAAACCTTACTGCACGTCGTATCATGTCGGTGATGAACCACTTTAGTGATTTTGATGGTGCCTTATTGAAAAAATACCTTTCCACAGGGCAATTAGTCGTTGTTGAAGTCCCTAATGGTGAGGATAAATCAAGGAAAGACGTAATCGATACCTATTCTGATCCTCGTAACTCCGTATTTAATGTAAAAGCATCGAGGGAACGAAGGGTCGAAATTATTGGAATTCAGTTTAATAAAAAGTAGTTTATGCGCATAAATTTATTCATATTGTCCATTGTTGGCTGTTGTGTAGCGACCCAGTCCTACGCCCAAACACCGCGTGCTTACGAGCAAGCGGCCAGCGTGGCTTATGAAACCAAGGATTACTATGCCGCTTTTAAATATTACGGCAAAGTACTAGAAATGGAACCTAAACGTACCGATATTATGGTGCATTATGCCGATGCTGCCCGTATGTATGGTGCTTTCCGCGATGCAGAACTGCATTACGAAACTGCCTTGAGTGCCGATAATGCCGCTGGTGGTAAATACCATACTGCGCTATTTGGTTTGGCATTGGTAAAGAAAAATTTGGGAAAATATGAAGAAGCATTGCGCCTTTTTGAACGCTATGCTGCACGACCAGATAGTGATCCAGTTTTATCTCAAAAAGCCGCTAACGAAATCAACGAATGTGAATGGGCCATGGAAAAAATGACCAATCCCGATAAATTGGTGCGTTTGGAGTCATTAGGAGATGATTTTAATACTGGAGATTCCGAAATGGGGATTATCCAAATAGGAGATACGGCTTATTTTGGCGCGTTACACCAAGTGAATTGGGGCGATAAGCATGTGCCTGCTCGTCCATTGTTGCAGGTGATGATGTCGGTTAATGGTCAAAAGCCCGTAGTTGCAGCATTTAACAAAGAAAAAATGCACACTGCCTTACCTGCTTTTTCACCGGATGGTAAAATAATGATCGTCCCTTTTGGCGAATACGTGGGTGAAACAGAAGTACGTTGTCATCTTTACATATCCATGCTGCAAAATGGATCATGGTCGATACCAGTGCCATTGCCCGAAACGATCAATATCGTTGATGCTACACAAACCCAACCCAGTATTTCAAAAGGGAAAGAGGGGTATTACAACCTATATTATGTAAGTGATGCATTAGGCGGTAAAGGCGGTAAAGACCTCTATCAAGTGCAGTTTTCGAAAATGGGTAATTTTGCTACACCCGAAAATCTCGCAGGATTAAACACTGAAAAAGACGAAGCAACACCCTGTTTTGACCCAACCGCACAAACGCTGTATTTCAGTTCAACTGGGTATCAAAATTTGGGTGGTTACGATATTTATAAATCAAAATGGGCTAAAAATACTTGGCAAATACCAAAGCATTTACCTGCTCCATTAAACAGTAGTTATAACGATTTATATTATTTTCCCACTGGATTGCAAAAGGCAATGATGACTTCCAATCGGATCGGGGCGGCTGTGCTGGGGGAGGAATCCTGTTGTTACGATCTCTTTTCGGTGACGTATTTGGATTTGAAACTCAATTTGTCAGCGTATGAAGCAGGCACAGAAAATGCTTTGGAAGAAGTCGTTTATACATTGGTTGAAGATCAAAAAGCACCTAATTTAAAATTTGCACCAGTTGCAAGACCTATCGATTATAAGATCAATAGAGATCAATTATACAAAGTTTTTGCATCAAAAGATGGGTATTTCGCAGATACAATTCTGGTATCGTCTTTGGATTTAGAACCCACCAAAATTGAAATTTCGGATAAATTATTCCTTCGTCCGATGCAAGTGGATTTGGCGGTAAAAGTGTTTAACCAATTCAATAAAGAACCACTTTATGGGGTAAATGTCTTTTTATACGAAAGATCTGGAAGTGTAAAAGACGAAAGAAATACAGGCACTGCGACTAACGAATCGGGTTTAAAGGCCAACTATAAAACCAGTTATTTAGTTATTGCGACAAAAGAAGGTTTTGCGCCAGATACTGCTGTTGTATCAGCAGAGGAAATGAGTAAACCAGGGGCTAAGGTGATTAAAAGTTTGTTTTTGACACCGGTAACGCTCTACGGTTTGTTGCCATTGGCTATTTATTTCGACAATGATGTACCGCCCCGTACCGCCGCTCAGCAAGTAGAATCGTATGCATTGACTTATGAATCATACTTGTCCCGCCGGAACGAATTTATCGAAATATTTACTAAAAACCTTCCAGAAGGAGAAAAGCAAATAGCAACCGAACGGTTGAATGGATTTTTTGATAAAGATGTAAAAGGTGGTTTTGCAAAATTAGAATATTTTGCCGACAACCTTGACCTGTTTTTAGAGGGAGGTTACGAGGTAGAAATAATGGTAAAAGGATTTGCCAGCCCCCTCGCATCCGAGGAATATAATATGGCCTTAACACATCGCCGTATTGTAAGTGTAAAAAATTATTTACGCATGGCTAAAGGAGGCATATATGAATCCTATTTGCTCAACAATCAATTGAAAATATCCACTGCTCCGTTGGGGGAAACATTAGCGACAGCAGGCATAAATGATAGTAAAAAACAACGAGAACTCTCTATTTTTAGCGTAGAAGCATCTAAAGAACGCCGCGCCGAAATTATTGAAGTCCGATTGCATAAAATTCACCAATAATCGCCGAACAATACAACAAACGAATATATGAGATCCGTACTGTTGACACTCGTTTTCATGGTATCTGCATTTGCAGCACAAGCCATTGATCTAAGTTTTACTTCTGTATCGCCTACTTGTCATGGGTTTACAGATGGCACAATAACCGCCAATCCAAGTGGCGGTACTGCTCCGTATGCTTTTGCTTGGAGTAATGGCCAATTTGGACCAACTGTATTGGGCGTAGCGGCTGGTACATATTCTGTTACTGTAACCGACCAAACAGGTGCTACCGTTGCTGGAAATATAACACTTACCCAGCCCGCTGCTATTACAGTAGTCTTTACACAACCTGCACCTAATTGTGCTGGTTATCAGCCTGTTACAGCCGGGACAACCGGTGGAGTAGGGGCTTATTCCTATATTTGGAATACTGGCGCAACAACAGCTACCATTACTCCTGCCTCATCGGGCAATGTATTTGTTACCGTAACCGATGCTACAGGTTGTGCTGTGGCTACTACCTATTATGTGCCCGTTGCTTCGCAGATTTTTACCAGTTATTTTGCGTTGCCTCCTACTTGTTTTGGAGGGAGTAATGGTTCGATTACACCGAATATTGTAGGGAATTACCTACCTCATACATGGGCATGGAGCACGGGTACGCATGCAAACACAAATTTGACGGGTGTTATGGCTGGCAATTACACCGTTACGGTGAGTGACCAGCAAGGATGCACCAAAGTGGATCAAATTAATATCCCAACGCAAGCACCAGTACAGGTGATTGCTCAAATGACAAATGTACTTTGCCATGGCACCAAATCTGGAGTAGGCACAGCCCTCGGTTCGGGTGGTGTAAGTCCATATAGTTATGCTTGGAGCAACAATACAAGTGGCCAAATTATCCAAAATCTTGGTGTTGGCACTTATTCTGTCACCTTAACAGATGGTAATGGCTGTTCTGCAACGGCAGTTGGGACAATTACCGAACCACCAGTATTAACTAATACGGTTATTAGTGTAACGCCTTCTTGCGGAAGCAATGGTAGCATAACAGTATTGCCTTCAGGCGGAACACCACCTTATACCTTGAATTGGAATGCGGGCCAATACTCCGGCACCACCAATAATAATTTGCCCGCAGGCAACTATTATATCTGTCTCTTTGATGCCAACCATTGCCAACTAGACTTAAATGTGATAGTGCCCGGTGGCCCTGGCATTACTGTAAATTTAGTGACTGAAAAAGCAGATTGCGTTGGATTGGCCAATGGTACGGCTACAGCAGTTGTCAGCGGTGGTACAGGTAATTATCAATATACCTGGAGCAATGGTGGCCCGAACTTGCCCCAACTTAATGGCTTAGCAGGGGGACTTACTTATACCGTTACCGTGGTAGATCTTACTTCAGGCTGTACCAGTTCGGCCTCTGCAATGGTGGGTTTGCATGGCCAAATTGCCATTCAAGTAACTGATACCGACGTATTCTGCGCAAGTAATACCACCGGTA
>JAAFHO010000309.1 GCA_013297575.1 Chitinophagales bacterium | reverse complement strand
CTTCAAATTCGATAAAAAGCAAAATCACTCATAATAATTCAATAAAAATAATCATGGAAAAGAACGTTGTAAAATCGTTGAAAATTAAGACTTCAATCGCCAATTCTTTACAAGCACAACTTAAAATAGCTGTACATAAAGTACTCAGAGAAAATAAATCTGAATTGACAGAAAAAATTCGAAATATAATAAATAAATCCATTAAAAAGATTGCTAAGAAAACCGATAAACAAATCAAAAAAACACTAAAAACACAATAAATGAACGTTTATACCACAACTAATCACCGTGCTACGACTGATTCGTTTAGCACTTTTCTGCATAACGTATTTATTTGGATGGGCGTAGGTATGTCTATAACTGCGGCCGTATCATACCTATTTGCGAGTACTCCGGCTTTATTATCCATATTGGTCACCACTACAGGTATGACGGGCTTGGGTTATGTCGTAATGTTTGCTCCAATCGCATTTGTGTTACTAATGTCGTTTGGGTTTAACCGTCTTTCGTATGCTACTTTACTTATTTTGTTTTTGTTATACGCTGCTATAATGGGGGCAAGCCTAAGTTTTATTTTCCTCATTTATACCAGCCAATCTATTTTTAACATCTTTATTGTTGCCGCTTTGATGTTTGGATCAATGGGTGCATTTGGTTATTCTACTAAAACCGACCTGACGAAAATTGGAAGCATTTTCATCATGGCTTTAATTGGAATTATTATTGCATCATTGATAAATATGTTTATGAAAAGCAATTCGCTTTCGTATATCATTAGTTTTGTTAGCGTAATAGTGTTTTGTGGTTTAACTGCTTGGGATATCCAAAAACTAAAACGCTTAAATGAAGATGCATCCGTTGACCGTGAAACAAAATCAAAATTAGGCATACTTGGTGCTTTAACACTTTACCTAGATTTTATCAACCTATTTCTGTCTTTGCTAAGGTTATTTGGCAATACCAGAAACAGTTAATTCCAAAACCTGAAAATGAAATCAATAGAGGATATACAAAAATCAATTCGGGTGGCGAATAGCCAATTCAAACTATCCGATTTCAGTACCCTAGTAAGCCTAAAATCGTCGAAAGGGAAAAATAACTTAAAAGACAGTCTAGATAAAGACATTGAAGAGATTTCAAAACTCCAAAATAGATTATATGCCGAAAACAGCCAGTCCTTACTTATTATTTTTCAAGGCATGGACAGTTCGGGCAAGGATGGGACTATTAAGCATATAATGAAAGGCGTTAACCCGCAAGGCGTTTTGGTCAGCAGTTTCAAACATCCAAGCGTCCTTGAGTTAGAGCATGATTATTTATGGCGGCATTCGATTAAACTACCCGAGCATGGTCAAATCGTCATTTTTAACCGTTCTCACTATGAAAATGTGTTGATTTCAAAGGTGCATCCTGAATTAATATTAGCCGAAGGCATAAAAGGCTATGATAAAATATCAAAAATTGACAAAGCGTTTTGGAAATTAAGGTACAATCAGATTAATCAATTTGAAAAAAGAAATATCGAAACAGGAACTCAGGTGCTGAAATTTTTTTTACATATATCTAAAGATGAACAATGCAAACGGTTTTTAGACAGGATTAATAATCCAGACAAACACTGGAAATTCTCATCCAATGATATAGAAGAACGCAAATATTGGGCAATGTACCAAGAGGCTTATGATCAAGCAATAAAACATACCAGTACAAAAATAGCACCTTGGTTCGTTATTCCAGCCGATGATAAAATATGCGCGCACACGCTAATTGGTAGAATTATTTTAGAAAAGTTAAAAGAGATGAAGCCTACTTTTCCGCCCAAAACAGAGCAAGAAGAGGAGTATATGCAAAAAGCAGCGTTGAATTTAGAACTGGAATTAAAACATTGATCTGCCATTCTATTCGTTATAGATCTACTTATATAGATACATACACCTGCCCATCTACATCCCACCAAAGCCGCACGGTAGGGTAGTGTACCATAATATTAGCAAAGGCGATGTGAAAGTCCTCCGCAGTAATCACTGTTTCATCTTCGGGTGTCCTATAATAATATAATAGGCGTAGCAGTACCGATTCAGGGATATGTGTGTCCCAAGCGAGGTTGCGCAAAGACAGTTGGTGCGGTGAGTCCTGTAATGCAACTAAGTAATATTCTAGTAATCGCGATAAAAACACCCTATTTTGTAGTGTTTTGGGGTATAGTCGCAGCATCTTTTTTATCATCAAAAACTTTTTTTAAAAAAAATATAAATTTGCTTGGTGGTTCGGGAACTATATAGTTACCTTTGCAGCCGCTTTGGAGAAGCATAGTATCGAAATGATATTTGGTTCAATAAGGCAACAAAGTTCTCTAAATTATTTTAATAGGTAATGAATCAGAAAATTCGCATTAAATTACGCTCTTACGACTATAACTTGGTAGATAAATCTACTGAAAAAATCGTAAAAACAGTACGTGCGAGTGGGGCCATGGTCACAGGACCGATTCCGCTGCCAACCGAGAAAGAAGTATTCACAGTTTTGCGCTCTCCGCACGTGAATAAGAAAGCTCGCGAGCAGTTCCAGTTGCGCACCCACAAGCGCTTGATCGAAATCTACACGCCCACTCAAAAAACAGTGGACGCGCTCTCCAAGTTGGAACTGCCGAGCGGCGTTGATATCCAAGTCAAGTTGACTTAATCGCAAAGATACGCAAATTTATTTTCTGAATTAAGATTGGTGTTTCCGGTATTTGTCAAAGTGTTTTGATTATGTATTTTTCAAAATAACTGATGTCACCGAAAGCGTTTCCGGAGTAACGGAAAGTCGCTTTTTGTGTGTCTAAGCAAATCCTAAACGCGTTTCGCTCAGAAAAGCCGTATAAAAGTCTTGCAATTTTATCACGGTTCATTTATTCGCAAACAATCGTTAACTAAATATATTAAACGACAGTGAACGGTCTGATTGGTAAAAAAATCGGTATGACTAGCGTCTATGATAGCACAGGTAGAAATATCGCCTGTACGGTAATCGAAGTTGGTCCATGTGTTGTGACACAAGTCCTCACTAAAGAACACGATGGGTACTCCGCGCTACAATTAGCATATGGAGATCGCAAAGTGAAAAACACTCCAGCCGGCCTTATTGGCCACTTTGACAAGGCTGGTACCACACCTAAAGCGGAAGTACTTGAGTTCCGCGATATGTCTATTTCTAAGTCACTCGGCGACGAAATCACAGTAAGTGAAATTTTCGAAGAAGGCGACAAAGTAAATGTACTAGGCACATCAAAAGGTAAAGGTTTCCAAGGTGTTGTACGCCGCCACGGTTTCGGTGGTGTAATGCAACAAACACACGGTCAGCACAACCGTCTTCGTGCTCCAGGTTCGCTTGGTAACTCATCTTTCGCTGCTAAAGTAATGAAAGGAATGAGGATGGGCGGACAAATGGGTAATGTAAACGTGAAAGTTCGTCGCCTTAAAGTGGTGAAAATTTTCGCAGAACAAAATCTAATTCTAATCAAAGGCGCGGTTCCTGGTCATAAAGGTGCTGTTGTCGTGATCGAAAAATAATTCATATTTTACAGACAATGAAACTCACGGTATATAACATACAAGGTCAAGACACAGGCCGCACGGTTGAACTTCCGTCAAATGTGTTCGGGATTGAGCCGCATGAGCACAGTGTGTGGCTAGATGTGAAACGTTTTCTGAACGCACAACGTCAAGGTACCCACAAATCAAAGGAGCGCCGCGAAATGAGTGGTTCTACTCGTAAGTTGCACCGCCAAAAGGGAACAGGTGGATCACGTAAAGGTGACATCAACAACCCATTGTACCGCGGTGGTGGCCGTGTATTCGGTCCACGCCCTCGCAACTACGATATAAAAGTGAATGCTAAAGTGAAATTGCTCGCTCGTCGTAGTGCGCTTTCTGCTAAAGCACAAGCAGGTAGCATTATGATCGTTGAAGATTTCACGTTCGATGCACCAAAAACAAAAGCGTTTCTTCAAATACTTGCAGCGTTGCAAGTAGCAGATAAAAAGCCACTCACTGTTACACCAGAATACGATAAAATGCTTTATCTATCTGCGCGTAATATCGAAAGGTCTTCTATCGCACCAGCATCTGACCTGAATACTTATCAGATCATGAACGCAGGAACGATTGTAATCGCAGAAAGCGCAATTGCTAAAATCACCGAATCTTGCTCATAAATATCAAACTGAGGTAAATTAAAGTATCATGGTTAAGCAAATTCTGATCAAACCGGTTATTACCGAGAAATCAACAAAATTGTCCGATAAACAAAACACTTATGCGTTTATCGTTGCTAAGTCGGCCAATAAAATTGAAATCCGTAAAGCCGTAGAAAATATGTTCAACGTGAGCGTAACTAGCGTTAATACCGCTGTTATGCCGGGTAAACCAAAATCACGTAGTACTAAAACTACCATTGTGCGCGGTACAAAATCGTCTTATAAAAAAGCGTTCGTAACCCTCACTCAAGGTGAAACTATTAATATCTTCGGCAATACAGAAGAATAATTGATAAATTATTAATAATGGCAGTCAAGAAATTCAATCCCATTTCCCCAGGTTCCCGCTTTCGAGTAGCGATCGACCGTTCGGATTTGACTAAAGGCGTATCGCCCGAAAGGTCATTGCTCGCTCCAATGAAGAGCACTGGCGGTCGTAACTCCGATGGACGCCGTACGATGCGTAACCGCGGTGGTGGACACAAACGCCGCTACCGTATTATCGACTTCAAACGCGATAAAGAGGGTGTAGCAACGGTTGACAGTATTCAATACGATCCAAATCGTAGTGCTTTTATCGCATTGCTGAATTATGCAGACGGTGAAAAGACCTATATAATCGCACCAAAAGGCCTTAAAGCCGGTGACCAAGTAGAATCAGGTAAAGGTGTTGCACCAGAAACTGGTAACTGCATGTACCTTTCAGAGGTGCCACTAGGTGCTTTTATTCATAATATCGAATTGCGCCCAGGCGGCGGTGGTACTCTTGCACGTAGTGCTGGTAACTCCGGCCAATTGATGGGCCGTGAGGATCGCTACGCAGTAGTGAAAATGCCTTCCGGTGAGGTGCGTCGTATCTTGGCTACTTGCCGTGCCACTATCGGTATCGTAGGTAACTCTGACCACAACCTCGAAATTATGGGTAAAGCGGGTCGTAACCGTTGGAAAGGCTGGCGCCCACGTACGCGTCCAGTTGTGATGAACCCAGTCGATCACCCAATGGGTGGTGGTGAGGGTCGCGCATCCGGTGGTCACCCACGTAGCCGTAAAGGTATTCCTTCTAAGGGCTTGAAAACACGTAGCCGCACAAAAGCGTCTAATGCGTTGATCGTAAGCCGTAAGAAGAAATCATAATTCAATAATTTTTATTTTCACTAATAACTGGGTAACAAAATATGCCTCGTTCGCTGAAGAAAGGCCCTTATGTCCATCACTCGTTGTTGGCTAAAGTGGAAAAAGCAAAACAAAATACCCGCAAACAGGTGATTAAAACCTGGAGCCGTGCATCAATGATCATCCCTGACATGGTTGGTGAGACTATTGCAGTGCACAATGGTAAAACATTCGTACCTGTTTTCGTTACTGAAAACATGGTGGGTCACAAATTGGGTGAATTTTCTCCAACCCGCAATTTCCGCGGTCACGGGGGCAATAAAAAATAAACATGGAAGCTGTAGCAAAACTTAATAACTGTCCCATGTCTCCACGCAAGATGCGTTTGGTAGTGGACAATATTCGCGGTAAACGTGTAGAAGATGCCCTCAGCATTCTCAAGTACACGAACAAAGAGGCCGCAGTGTGGTTGGAAAAACTCCTCCTCTCTGCGATCAACAACTGGCAACAGAAAGCAGATACGGATAGCTCCGACGATTATGAACTCTATGTGAAAACCGCAATGGTTGATCCCGGAGGCATTATCTACCGCTTCCTTCCTGCTCCTCAGGGCCGTGCGTACCGTGTACGCAAACGTCGCAATCACGTGACGCTTGTTGTGGCTAATAAAGTTGCACTCGACACTGAAGCATAATTCTGTTCATCGCTCACTAAACAAATCGCTCAAACGCTCAACATAATGGGTCAAAAAGCAAATCCAATAGGTAACCGTTTAGGTATCATCCGTGGTTGGGACTCTAACTGGTTCGCCGATAAAGACTACGGTCTCAAAGTGGTAGAAGACGAAAAAATTCGCTCTTACCTCCGTACTCGTAAGCCAAAAACGGCCAATAACGATCCTCGTGATCGTAACAAGCCTGTACAAAACGGTATCAGCCGTGTGGTAATCGAGCGCACGATGAAGCGGGTAACCGTTACTATCCACACTAGCCGGCCTGGTATCATTATCGGTAAAGGTGGCCAAGAGGTGGACATGATCAAAGAAGAATTGAAAGTATTGACCGGTAAGGACGTACAAATCAATATCTTCGAGATTCGCAAGCCAGAATTGGATGCCACAGTAGTAGGTGACCAAATCGCTAAGCAAATCGAAGGTCGTGCTAACTATCGCCGTACCATTAAGGCTGCTATTCAAGCAACCATTCGTGCCGGTGGTGAAGGTATTAAAGTTCGTGTTGGTGGTCGTTTGGCTGGTGCCGAGATCGCTCGTACTGAAGAATACAAAGAAGGACGTACACCATTGCATACTTTCCGTGCCGATATTGATTACGCCAACGTAGAAGCGTTGACTGTTTATGGAAAAATCGGTATCAAAGTATGGATATTCAAAGGAGAAGTACTTCAAAAACGTGAATTGACTCCATTTGCAGCAGCAGAGGGCACCGGTGGTGACCGCGGTAATAGCGGTGGTGGCAATGATCGTCGCGGTGGCGGTGGAGATCGTCGCGGTGGCGGAGATCGTCGCGGTGGCGGTGGAGATCGTCGCGGTGGTGGCGGTGGAGATCGTCGCGGTGGCGGCGGTGGCGGAGATCGTCGCGGTGGCGGTGGTGGCGGAGATCGTCGCACTGGTGGCGGCGGCGGAGAACGCCG
>JAAFHO010000308.1 GCA_013297575.1 Chitinophagales bacterium | reverse complement strand
ATATTTCCGGCGACAAAACCGAAAAATGCCAAGGCGATAAAGATTATTGGGTCGTCAAATTGGATGCCAGCGGAAACATCCAATGGCAGAACACCATTGGCGGAAATGGCGATGACAAATTGTTCACCCTTCAACAAACCGCGGACGGCGGGTACATTTTGGGCGGAGATTCGGATTCTAATATTTCCGGTGACAAAAGCGAAAACTGCCAAGGCTATGAGGATTATTGGTTCGTCAAATTGAATGCCAGCGGAAACATCCAATGGCAGAACACCATTGGCGGAAATGGTTCTGACTTATTATACTCCATTCAACAAACCGCGGACGGCGGGTACATTTTGGGCGGGTACTCGTATTCCAATATTTCCGGCGACAAAACCGAAAACTGCCAGGGCGATGCGGATTATTGGGTCGTCAAATTGGATGCCGTGTCTTCAGTGCATCTCATTTCCGATTGCTGCGATAGTCGGCTGCACCTGTATCCCAATCCCGTCAATACGAACCTGATCATTGATTTGTCTAAAATGCCCGGCTCCGCATTTTCGCTGCGCCTGCACACGCTCGTCGGCACGCTCGTGTATACGAGGGCAGCCGTCCCGATGCCAGTAGGTGGCATGATTGAATTGCCCGTCTCGGACTTGCCTGAGGGTTCATATTTTTTGAGTATCAGCAATGAGGCTGGGGAAAGCGTGACGGAGAAAGTAGTAGTGATGCACAAGCGGTAGTGTGGTGTTTGTTGGGAATACCACCTTTTTTTATCTGACAAATCAAATCCCAACAAACCTATTAGGAAGGTTGCCAATGAAATAAGTTGTAACTGCATAACCTAATAGAAATCACCCAATTGAGTAGGGAGAGGTGGTGAATAGCTCCCAGCCCAAGCATGGTGATGTTCGGTAACGCCCTTGCCACTTTACTACACACCACGTTGCCTAAGCCCGAGGAAAACTTTTACCTCCTAAATTTTGCTAATTGATTACAAATTAGGTTGGTTGCTGAGTTTACCGAAGTATATTTGTGCCGAACTTCGCTCGAAACTCCATTCTGGGCACATACAATCCACGGCTGCTTATGCCTCCTAAACGTCGGCTTTTCAGCAGTGATAACGTTAGCAGCAACCCTAACAGACAACTACGATTCATAAAATCAAGAAAAAGTATATTTTAAGAAATTCAATGAATAAGACGATTTTATTCTTATTTGCTTTTATACTTTTTGCCAATTTTTCTTTGGCACAAAATGTAAAACCAATGAGTAAACATTTTTACTCAATTTGCTACTTTGGTGAGAAAATTTTTCACCCTGGTTTGCAACTGTCCGTAAATCATTCTTTTTATCTATCAAAAGACATAACCAATCAAAAAAACAGGTTTGATGTTGGACTTTCAACTTCGGGCTACTTTCACTTTAAAAACCATTTTGGATTAAGAGTGACGCCCAATTTGTCACTTATTCATTGTACTAAAAAAGGATTTGAATACGGACTAAAAGCAGATGCAGGCTTTATGAGAAGGTTTTATCAGGGGAGTGTATTCGAAGTCAATGATAATGGAAATGTAGAACGGAAATATCTTTCGGGACAAAACGCATTTACCTATGGCCTATACGTTTTACTTGCAAAAAATTGGTACACAAGTAAGTCAAAGAATATTCGATTTTCTGTCGAGATAGGTGGTTTTCAAGAAACTAATTACAATAAAAGTGTCTTATTGCATCCTGCTATCAACTTCGGAATTAGTAAATATTTTACCCTAAAAAAGTAATGAAAAATATAATAAAAAGCAGTTGCATTGCTTTAATATGTCTAATATTATCTTGCAACAAGGAAACATTAGGTTTGAATGTAAAAGACCACTTTTTCCTTGAAAATGATGGGGCTGTAATGCCTATTTTTGTAAATGGAAATACACAATCCAAAGTTTTTGTAATTTATTTACACGGAGGGCCTGGTTCCTCTTCATTGGAAGCGTATCAAAACGAAAGCAGTCCATTTACTCAACTTCAATCCGATTATGCAGTTGTACATTGGGAGCAAAGGTGTTCAGGGGCTTCACAGGGCAATTGTTCAAACCTTACAATATCTCAATATGTTGAAGATTTAGAGAAGGTTATTATACTTCTAAAAAATAGGTATGCAAATGATATAACCATATTTTTATTGGGGCACAGTTGGGGTGGCTCATTAGGCATAAAATACCTGACTACAAATAATAATCAAAGCAATATTAAAGGATGGATTGAAGTAGGAGGCGGACACGATGTGCCAAGAATCGTGACCCTTGAAAGAGAAATGGTAAATGAAATTGGTAATAGGCAGAGGAATCAAGGAAAAAATGTCAGTGAATGGGAGGCAAACATAACAAAAGCGAATTCATTGAACTTGGATAATATAGAGGATCTTTTTGAGATGAATAGAATTGCAGTCAATAGCGAAAGACTCATGCAAAAAGCAGATTCGGTAAATAGCAAGATAGGAAGCTCGTATCTGAACGACTACTTTTTTGGTCCAATTGATTTTCAGGCTTCAAATATAAATAGTAATCAAACTTTTGATGCGATAAAAAGTGAGTTAGCCGTTTTAAGTTTATCAAATAATATTTCACAAATCACTATTCCTACATTATTGATTTGGGGTAAGTATGATTTTAGAGTTCCTCCAAAATTCGCACAAGAATCATTACTTGCTTACGGATCTACCAAAAAAGAGCTTGTTGTTTTTGAAAGGTCAGCCCACTTTGTGCAATGGAATGAACCAAAGATATTCTATGAAAAGGTTAGAAATTTTATTGAACAGAATAAATAACAGTTTAATTGAAATTATAACTATTTAACATAAAAAGAAATCAAAAAGACCTCTATCTTATGCCACAAATGGGTAACTGACGCAGCGTGACAAATACAAGCGACGACAAGCGATTATGGAACATCCATTCGGTACGATAAAGCGATCGAAGGGATCATACTGTATTTTGCTGAAAGGCAAGGAAAAAGTGGGCAGTTAGGTGGCGATCGTCTTCACGGTGTTAACCTAAGCCGCGTCATTAATATTCTTGGTAAAAAAGACCTAATCGCTGCTCTGAAAAATTATTTCTTTGTACAAATGACACTATATTTGTCCCTACAAAGCACTTTAGTTGAAAAAAGCCGAAATAGTGCTTCAAAAACGGCCTTCGACGCAAGCGAAATAACGGCTTTGGGAGGATTTGTCTAATCGGTTTTTGGGTAAATTTAGCAGATAGGGGAGTTTTTCACTGCCTGTGTTGGCGGTCATTTTTAAGCGACATCCCAACTGAACTGACGAAGCAATAAAACTTAAAAAACTTTTACAGATAATCCTAGATTAATAACATTATTAGAATATTTTATAAATATTGAAAGTATAAATGATATTTCATAAAAACATACCAAATTATCCACTGGATAGCTATGTTGACAGTATTGTGTACGTAGAAGGAAACAATAAAGGTGTTGGGTTTCCTAAAACTGCAATGAGTTTAGTCTTCAACCTTGATGATAGTTTTAAATTATTTTCAGATAATAAATTTACCAATTTTACAGACTATAAAAAATATTGGGTTGCAGGTCTTCAAACCCAGCCTACCTATGTGGAAAGTTATGGGAAGAGTAAGATGGTTGTAATCCAGTTTAAAACGCTGGGAGCTTATGCCTTCCTCAACCAACCATTGCGAAATTTTTCTGATAACTATATTGACTTTGACTGTATTTTTAAAAACGATGCTAACGAAATCTGGGAGCAATTACAGGAAAGTGAAACAGTAAATAAAAAATTTCTCTTGATAGAAAATTTTTTATACCGAAAAATCCTGACTGATAAAACTCTAACACCCAAAGTGATTTCATCAATTGACTTGTTGCTAAGAACTAATGAAAATAATTCTATAAAAGAAATTTGCAAACGGCAGAATATTTCAAGGAAACACCTTAATTTTTTGTTTCAGGAATATATTGGGGTTTCCCCCAAAATGTTCTCATCTCTAAACCGTTTTCAATCTATACTTAAAACAATTGGCAATGCCAAGCCAGACAAACTCACTGACATAGCATATCAATTAAATTTTTTTGATCAGGCGCATTTCAATAATAATTTCAAACGGTTTACGGGTATAAAACCAAATGAATACATCAAAAATGTTGAGACAATACCATCACTTAAATTAATACCTCATTTTCTTCCGGTTGTCTAAGGTTACATTTATACAATTTTATCCCAAAACTTAATCTTACCTTTGTGTTAAATTTTTTTAAAATATGAAATTGGTAGCAATTATGTCCCTGATTATATTGTGTGCCAGCTGTGCTGGTACCAAAAATAATCCAACAGGTTCAAATAGTTTGAATGGCAGTTGGACACCAATCAAACAAGAAATTGGTGGAAAAGACCTGCCTGCGGCTATATTCCAAAAACAAAAATTAGTAATTAGTGATAGCATATACACTTTTTCTGCCGAAAGTATAGATAAGGGAACATTGATATATAAAAGTGGGCAAATGGATATTTATGGAAAGGAAGGCGTTAATTCAGGCAAACATTTTACTGCAATTTATAGCCTTGATAAAGAACATCTAACAATCTGCTACAACCTAAGAGGCGACGGTTATCCATTGGCTTTTGAAACAAAATCTAAACCGACGCTTTTTCTTTCAGTATTTAAAAAAGACTAAACTAAGTTGAAAATGGCAAAAAACAAGACAACAGAAACTTCGGTAAGTGTTGAGGACTTTTTAAATGCAGTTAAAGAAGAAACTAAAAGAAATGACTGTATTAGCCTCATTAAACTCATAAAGAAGCAAACAGGACTTGACCCAAAGATGTGGGGACAAAGTATCATAGGCTTTGGTAGTCACCATTACAAATATGAAAGTGGACGTGAAGGAGATAGTCCAAATGTGGCATTTTCACCAAGAGCCTCAGCATTTGCAATATACTTATCAGGAAATTTTAAGGACAGGGAAACCTTGCTTGAAAAATTAGGCAAACATAAATCAGGCAAAGGATGTATTCATATAAAGACACTTGCCGACATTGATAAAGACATTCTCAGCAATATGATAGCAAACCATATTAAACATATTAACGAACTTTATGGTGGCAATTAAACATTGCAACTGCCACCACTTACCAAGTTTTAAAGATGAAAATTCTATTAATACTATTTCAGACCTGCTTATTTGTATCTGCAATTGCACAGCCGACTGCAAAACAATCAATCTGGCCAACTTCCACACCAGAAGAACAAGGCATTTCATCAGTTGATTTAAATGAGATGTTCGAATATATAAAGGAACATAAACCAAGAGTTCATAGTATTCAGGTATTACGGCACGGGCGGCTTGTTTTAGATACTTATTTTTACCCCTATACCGGCGAGTCAAAACATGATATTGCCTCTGTAACCAAAAGCATTAATTCAACGCTTGTTGGCATAGCCATTGACAAGCATTATATAACAAGTATTAAAAACAGGGCACTTCAATATTTCTCTAAATACAATATTCATGATACACTAAAACAGGAAATAACTTTAGAAGACTTGATTACCATGCGTTCTGGTTTTGATTGTGGTGCTGATTTAAGCGACCCTCAAATAAATTTTGATAAAAGGCTTGCTGACATAAGGCGTTGCAAAAATTGGACACAATGTATTCTTAATATGCCTATGCATTCAAAACCGGGAGAACGGTTTGCCTATTGTAATGCCAACTGTCATCTTTTATCCGGAATTATTAAACAGACAACGAATAAAAGCATGGAAAAATTTGCTTACCAAGAATTATTCAAGCCTTTGGGGATAACAGATTTCTATTGGCCCAAAGACCCAAAAGGAATAAACTATGGTTGGGCCGACTTGCAATTATATCCATACGATATGCTTAAAATCGGTGAACTCATGCTTCACAAAGGGAAGTGGCATGGCGAAGAAATTGTTTCTGAAAACTGGTTAAAACAAGCGACTACTATCCACGTACAAAATACAGGAGGAAGTGATAAGTATGGCTATTATTGGTGGCTTCCAGGTGGTAATTACCCTGATGTATTTGAAGCTGTTGGTCGAGGCGGACAAAGAATAACAGTTTGGCCATCTAATGACATTGTAATTGTTTTTACAGGTGGAGGATTTAATACATCAGACCTTGTTCCTTTCATTGCAAAAGCTATAAAATCAGAAAATGCTATAGCCGCTAATCCAATAGCTTTAAGGCAGCTAAAAAATAATATTAGAACCTCATTAACTGCACCACAATCTCTCCCTGTAGCAGAACTCCCAGATGTTGCTTTCGCTATTTCGGGTAATAAATACCAATTACAGCCAAATTCACTTGATTTAAATAATATCCAGTTTGTTTTTAACAAAACTAACAAAGCCACGATGACCATGATTTGGGCAGGGGAAAAAGTAATATGTGATATTGGATTGGACGGCAAAGAAAGATTTACTCATAATCCACTAGTCAAGTTACCACAAGCATGCAAAGGGGGATGGTCAGACGACACTACATTTTCAATTAAACTTGATTTGGTTGGTGGTATCAATCTTTATAATATAGATTGCATGTTTATTGAAAAGGGTGAAAAAGTAAATATCACGATAAGCGAGGGAACAGGCTTGAATAATGAAAAAATAGCTGGTCGGAAACAGAAAAGCCGCTAACAAAAGTATTGCAAAAGTAAGGTTGGAGATTCAATGAATTCCCTACCTTTACAAATACTCGGTTGTTATGAGTCACTTTAAATGTTGCTACACGCCGACTACAAAAAGTTCAAAAATTGTAATTATGAAACGATTTGACATACTCAAAGCGCCTTCAAGATTAAAATCGCTTGACATTTTAAGAGGAGCCATTATGGTGTTAATGGCAATAGACCATGTACGGGTATATGCTGGTGTACCGGCAGGCAGTCCCGAACCTGCAGTATTTTTCACTCGGTGGATTACACATTTTTGTGCACCCGGTTTTGTGTTTTTTACAGGTGTGAGTGCATTTTTCT
>JAAFHO010000306.1 GCA_013297575.1 Chitinophagales bacterium | reverse complement strand
CTTGACATTGGATCGACAATTATCCAAAACAATTCAATTAAACCTAACGTATGAGGGGCGGCGAACCGGGACAAATGCGCGGGTGGTGCATATTGGAAGAGCGCAGGTACGGGCGGTGTTTTAAATCAATTATGCAATTACGTAAATAATGAGTTGGATATTCTAATCGGCTGATTTTCAATGCTTAGTCATACGATGACTTCGAGTCATCGTATGACTAAGCATTGAAAATCAAATGAGTGCATGGTTCCATTATTCGCATTAATTCGTAAAATTTATCTTCAATACAGCACAATCCATACTACTTGTCTTACTTTTGTCCTCTTTTTTTCCGTTATGCACAAAGCCTTTGCCCTTTCCAAAGACGCTGCCGATTCACTCAAAGGATATCGGGAGCAGTTTATTTTCCCACAACACGATGGGAAACCTGTTATTTATATGTGCGGTAATTCCTTGGGTTTGCAGCCTGTTGGAGTACGCAATGCCATATTGGCTGAATTGGATCATTGGGCGCAATATGGTGTAGAAGGTCATTTTATGGGTGACCAACCCTGGATGTATTACCACAAATTTTTAACGCCACAAACTGCCCGACTAGTGGGTGCTTTGCCCCATGAAGTGGTGGTAATGAATACGTTAACGGTAAATTTACACCTAATGATGGCCTCGTTTTATAGGCCGGAGGCTAGCGGGCGTTTCAAAATTATCATGGAAGCGGGCGCATTTCCAAGCGATCAATACGCCATGGAAACACAGGTGCGCTGGCATGGTTTTGATCCTGAAACGGCTATTGTGGAAATTGCCCCAAGGGCTGGTGAAGATACACTTCGGACAGAAGATATTATTGCTACCATCGAAACACATGGCGAACAGTTGGCTTTGGTGCTTTTTGGAGGTGTCAATTACTATACTGGCCAATGCTTTGATATGGCTTCGATAACACAGGCGGCGCACAAAGCAGGCGCTTACGCTGGTTTCGATTTGGCGCATGCTGCGGGCAATGTACCGCTCCAACTGCACGATTGGGGAGCCGATTTTGCGGTATGGTGCAGTTATAAATACCTCAATTCGGGGCCAGGTGGTCCTTCGGGCGTATTTGTACACGAGCGTCATGCCGACAACCGTGCATTACCACGTTTAGCGGGTTGGTGGGGCCATGATGAAAAAGAGCGGTTCAAAATGCGCAAAGGATTTCAACCGATGTATGGCGCGGAGGGTTGGCAAATCAGTAATGCGCAAGTGTTTTCATTTGCAGCCCATAAAGCCAGTTTGGATATTTTTGACGCGGCGGGCATGGCAGCACTTCGGCAAAAAAGTATAGAATTAACTGCTTTTTTGGAAAAAATACTACTAGAAATAGATCCAAATCAGCAACATTACAAAATTATTACACCAAAAGACCCACAGCAACGTGGTTGTCAGTTGTCGTTACTGTGCCAATCTAATGGAAAGGCATTGTTTGATGATTTGGCGCAACACGGTGTACTGGCCGATTGGCGGGAACCCAATGTGATCCGATTCGCACCGATTCCACTATACAACTCGTTTGAGGATGTTTGGTGGGTGGGCGAATATGTCGACGCACACGTCGGCGCACACGTAGCTGCGCACCTACGTGTGCGCACATAACAGGCGCACACGTAGGTGCGCCCCAACAGGCGCACACGTAGGTGCGCCCCGACATAAGATATAAAATGATAAAAATAGGAACAAGAGGTAGCAAATTAGCCCTTTGGCAAGCGGAATTTACCCGCACCGAACTAGCCCGCATCGGCGTGGAAAGTGAACTGGTCATCATCAAAACACAGGGTGATATGATCCAGCATTTGGGTTTTGACAAGATGGAAGGCAAGGGCTTTTTTACCAAAGAAATAGAAGATGCACTCCTACGCGGCGAAGTAGATGTGGCCGTACACTCCATGAAAGACCTGCCCACCGAACAGCCCGAAGGTTTGGTGATTACCGCCGTTTCGTACCGCGATAATCCAGCAGATTTGCTTATTGTACGCAAGGAAGCCATAGATAAAACGAAGGTTTTCCGTTTCAAAGAAAATGCCATTGTGGGGACATCAGCGGCTCGCCGTAAAGCACAACTCCTCGATTATCGCCCAGATGCCGTACTCAAGGATATTCGCGGTAATGTACCCACGCGCTTAGAAAAACTCCGAACAGGCGACTTTGATGCTATTTTTCTGGCAGCAGCAGGTGTAAGTCGGCTCGATCTTCCGCTCGATGATTTTGAGGTCATAGAATTACATCCAACGGAGTTTGTACCCGCACCCGCGCAAGGCGTACTGGCTTGGCAAACCAATCGCGATGACTTGGCAACACGCCGTGTTTTTAAGCAATTGCACCATACCGAAATATCGGCGGTGACCAATATAGAACGGCGGGTACTCCAATTGATGGAAGGTGGCTGCCAACTACCGTTAGGCGTGCATTGTACCCGCGACGAAAATGGCAATTATCATGTGTATGCAGCCTGTTTATTGGGCGATGAAATGAAACGTACACATTTGTCCTCATCGACTAATACGGGTGTGGCGGAGAAAATTGTTGGGAGGCTTAGATAATCTTATTAATACGCCACAACTTGCACCCCTTTCTTTGTGCCCTTTACACATGGTACAAGGCAACTCACATGTAGGCCGCTATTCCGCCAAAACTTATTTTATTACCTACTTTTGGCGAGAAATAAACATTATTTTCGGCCAAAATTAAATATTTTCCCTGCTTTTGGCCAAAAATAAACATCATTTTCGGCCAAAACTGAATTTTTTACCTACTTTTGGCGGGAAATAAACATTTAAGGTATGAAATTAATTGGTAGAAACCGCGAAATTGAAAGACTAACCCGGCTCGTAAATTCTCCAAAACCAGAGTTTTTGGCGATTTATGGAAGGCGGCGTGTGGGTAAGACCTATTTGGTACGGGAGCATTTTGATAATCAATTTGACTTTTACGCAACTGGATTAGCGAAAGGTAATACCAAGCAACAACTGACCAATTTTTGTATTTTTTTGAACAATCATTTTTCCGAATCAAACGCCGTTCCCGACAACTGGTTATTGGCGTTCAATTTGCTCATTAAGGCATTGGAAAAAACGAAGACGGACAAAAAAAAGGTCATTTTTTTAGATGAAATGCCTTGGATGGACACCAAAAGGTCGGATTTTATGATGGGGCTTGAATTTTTTTGGAATTCATGGGCAAGCGCACAATCCAATATTTTATTGATCGTCTGTGGTTCTGCTGCATCTTGGATGATCAATAATTTGATAAAAAACACAGGCGGATTGTACAACCGAGTGACGGAAAGAATAAAACTGGAAGCCTTCACTTTACAGGAAACTGAAGCCTATTTTTCCAATAAAAATATCGTATTGGATCGCTACCAAATTATCCAACTTTACATGTCAATGGGCGGTATTCCTTTCTATTTGGATCAAGTAGAGCCCGGTAAAAGTGCCATGCAGAACATTGAGGATTTGTGTTTCAGAAATGATGGCAAACTACGGACAGAATTTAGTTATATCTTTTCTTCCTTGTTTAAAAATGGGGATAAGCATGAACTGATCTTACGGACTATTTTTGAGAAAGGAGCCGCCCTTTCACGAGAAGATCTCCTGAAATATACGAATTTTACTACCGGCGGTAATATGACCAAGGTATTACTCGAATTGGAAGAAAGCGGTTTCATTACTTCTTTTCAGAATTTTGGGTATAAAAAAGCAAACATGCTCTATGCTATATCCGATTTCTATACGCTGTTTTATTTCCGTTTTATCATGGATGCGGGGAAATATGAGCCCAATATGTGGTTAAACAAAATTGACGACCCTGCCTTTAGGGCATGGTCGGGCCTCGCTTTTGAACAAGTGTGCTTTGCTCATGTGCCTCAAATCAAACAAGCGTTGAGTATTGGAGGTGTATCTAGCAGTACTTATTCGTGGCAAGAAAAGGGGGACTCAAATAAAAAAGGCAGCCAAATTGACCTTGTGATTGACCGGCGTGACCAAGTTATTAATCTCTTTGAAATCAAATATTCGATCAATCAAGTCACAATTACCAAGGAATACGATGCTGTTTTGAGGCACAAAATTCAAACTTTTAAAGACAGCACAGGCACTAATAAATCTGTTTTTCTTACAATGCTCACAACACATGGATTGGTAGCAAACGAATACAAAACATCCACCATCCAAAATGAATTGACGATGGATGCGCTGTTTGGAAATGGCTAAAACCACCTCAAAACGCCACAGCCACCACTACTATTACTTCCGTTCCGCCCGCTGCTACATCTCGGAAAACGACCGATCCGCCCATTGTTTCCAAACGCTCTTTCGTCACCTGCATCGCTGCTGATTGGTGTCCGGGTTGCTTCGCCAATTTTAATGCAGCCGCTTTTTCTCGTCCAATGCCATTGTCGCGCACGGTACAGGTTAAGAATGCACCGTCCATATCGAAATGCACGGCGATATGTCCGGGTGTTTGGAGCGGCGCGATACCATGCACCACTGCATTTTCCACAAATGGCTGCAACAGCATAGGAGGAATGTCGATATTTTCCATTTCCGTAGCGCAATTATTGGTGATAGAGTAGGTAAACGGGTTGGTTTGGCAAGACTGTTCTATTTTTAAATACTGTTCCAAAGTATCCATTTCCTCGCGCAGCGAAATGCTCGATTGGCGCGAATTGTGCAGAATACTCCGCATAAGTTTGGCAAAATGATTGATTTCTTGCCTTGCAGTGCTATAATTTTGGGTCGCAATAAGTGATTGGATACTGTTGAGTGCGTTAAAAATAAAATGTGGGTTCATTTGGAGTTGTAGGGCTTTTTGCTCCAATTGTAAAATGTGGTTTTGCACCTCCAATTGACTACGCCGCTCGGCTTCACTCCTACGCACCCGCCTGATGTACGCACGCACGCCCAAGGCGATCAAACCCGCTAAAATACCAATGATCGTCAACAAAAAAGGCCATTCTTTCCAAAATGGTTTTCGTATCGTAAAATGCGCAGTAATGGTATTGCTCACTGTTATTTCATCGCTGGAGGCCTGTATCAATAATTGATATTGCCCGGGTGCTAAACTCGCATAATTAACCTGTGTTTGTGTATCCCACGGCGACCAGTCATTGTCGGCATCCTGTAGTTTCCAACGGTACAAAACAGACCGATCCTTCTCCAATGTCACGCCTTTAAAGGAAAAACTCAAGTGATTTTGGTGCCAAGGGAGTACCAAACCATCCAAGGAGGCATCAAATAGTTGTCCTACCTCTTTTTCCCCCAGCGGCTTATAAAATACTTTAGCCTGCTCAAAATGCAAAATAGGTGCGCTATTTTGCTGAATATCTTTAACTGGGGTATAACACATCGCTCCACTCATTGTACCAAACCAAAGACTGCCAGTACGGTCGGCAAGAAACGCATCTTGGCATGTTTCTAACCCCATAAAACCTTCGCTTTTGCCAAAATGCACGGCATCTATGACCTGCGTTCCTGCTAATTTCAAGCGATCAACACCGTTTTCAGTGCCAGCCCACAGGTAGCCCAAGGGGTCGAAGGAAAGCAGGTAAACATTGCCAGTTGCTTGTTTTTGGGTGTAAGTCAATGCTTTGAAAGGATTTCCCCTTTCCCCCGTTCCCCAAAAAACACCATTGCCTTTTGTTGCAACAAAACAACGATTTTCATGGTCAAACGCAAATGCAGCAATCGTACCCGACAAGCCCTGTTCTTGGCCAAAAATAGCCTCCACTTTGCCGTTTTTGAGATAGCCCACTAGACCAGAATAAGTACCAAACCAAAGATTACCTTGTCCATCGAACTGTAATGCACTTACCTGCGAGCCCGGCATACCTTCTCGTGTGCCAAAGCGACGTGTAGAATATTCAGTATGATCTTGTGGGACAAACTGTACCAATCCCTCTGATGTACCAATCCAAATATCGCCATTGGGGCTACATACTATTTTCTGTACCCAATCGGAAGGCAGGTAGTTATTGTCGCGGCGATAAGGCCTTAGTCCTGTTGCCGTAATGGCCAATACGCCTTTCCCTTCTGTACCTACCCAAAGTGTTCCGTTGCGGTCTTCGGCAATGGTGCGGCACTTTACGCCTTGCAAATAGCCACTATCGGGCGATGTAGCATGCAAACCCAAGGAATCTTTTACGGCTAGTCCCTGTTGTGAAACGGCCATCCAAATGCGCCCTATTCTATCCTCACACAAGGCATAAATTCGGGTGCCGGGCAAACCGTCATCACGGCCGTAGTTGCGAAATGGGAGTACGCTTTGGTACGCAAATCCACCACCGGAAGTGCCAATCCAAACGCGGTTGTTACGATCGGTAAATAAAGCACGGATATGGTTATGCGGTAGCTTGGTATTTTCTGTAAAATGTTGAACAATAGTATCTTGCGCAATTTGATAAAGACCATTATCTGGTGTACCAGCCCACAAACGTCCGCCTTTGTCCACCGCCAATGCCGTAATTTGACTGAGTTGGGGTAAATAAATGGCGCGCGCCAATCCGCTTACATTAATAATGCCTTTACCTTGGCTCGAAAACCATACAGAATGCCCCTGCCTTGCTAGTGCCAGTGCCGGATTTTGTGGCAATTTGAGTTGTGCGCAAATATCAGTTATACGCTTTTTTTGATCGTATTGCCAAGCACCACGGTGGGCTGCAACCCAAATGTGGCCTTCGTAAGGTGGTAGCAAGGCATATACAGGGTATGCGTCCAAATTAGGATGAAAAGTGGATTCTTCACAAACATTTTTATCCCGATTATACGTCCAAATGCCTTTTTGAGTACCCAGCAGCAAACGGTGGTCATCGGTTTCGACCAAGGCATTTACCTGGATATCAGTTGGGCAAGTCTTTATGCTAACACCATCAAAAAAACAAACGCCACGAGAAGTACCGATCCAAATACGATGTTGGCTATCTTCCAAAACCGCATATACAAAATTGGACGGCAAACCATCAGCAACGGTGTAATGGACAAATTGTGCGCCATCAAA
>JAAFHO010000305.1 GCA_013297575.1 Chitinophagales bacterium | reverse complement strand
GGCCGAAGTGTCCACTTTTCCATTGAGCGAAAACTGACGCTCGAAACCGTTGCGGGGGTACTCATAATGCAACCAGTTTTCTTGTCCGCCCTGTTCCTTCGCCGCCACTTTAATGCTGAGTACATCACTCGAGAGATTTACCTGAAAAGCATCTTTGGTAAGACCGGGTGCATAAACGAACAGTTCGTACCAGTCTTTAGATTCGCGAATATTGACAGGTACACGTGTCGCATTGGCTTGCCAACGAAAAGGGTTAAAACCTGCATGTGCGGCACCGTAACCGCGTGATTGATGATCCCTGTATCTGTGGGAATTATTTGAATGACACATAATTTTAATTGTTGTTGTGAATGGTGAATGATAAATATTAAAGCACTTCAATATGCCTTGTAGCCCCCTGTTTGTTAGCCTGTTGAAACGAAAACGGATCTATCGGCTGTGCTTGTTGGAAACCATTGTTCCAACGAGTAGGGTAGTGGTAATTGGGTGCAAAATGGTGTTGCGGCTGACCGCCATAACGGGCCATATAAGCACCTGCTCGGAATATCATATAGAGTGATCCGAATACTACTGTGGCCATAAGGGCGAAAAAGAGCAGTTTCAAAAAGGTAATAAGAACTGCGGCGCCGAATAGCAGCGCTAGAAAAAACTTTGCTGGACGCATCGTAAAATTTGTTTTTAAAATGAAATGATATGTATAAGGCGCGGGACGTATTGCGGTACTTTTTGCGTGTTTCGTATTTTGTTCGCCGCAGTATTTGTCGCTTATATTATGGAAGACGAACGAGGCTGAATTTTACTTTAAATGTTTTTAATTTTTTTTCATCTGCTGCAAATTTGATAATTATAGGTGGTCAATATTTGGTGAAACGAGTTAAAATACCTACTTTTGCATAAATTTGACGCGTCATTATGACCAATATACTTCGTTATCCATTGCGCAATATCAGCCCGGAACAAATTTCCGATTTGCAAGAGAAATACCCCAATGCTTCGATTCAGATTGAACTGCACGATACACCCATTGCAGGTGGATTGAGCGAAGATGGTTTTTGGGCGTTAATTTCATTGCTGGATTGGCAACAAATGGGCAACGATGATGCTGTAATCGAACCTGTTGTCGAAGCCCTAAGTAATGCTCCTCTTCGGCATCTTTATGATTTTAAAGATATTCTATCGCAAAAACTCTATCGGCTGGATACAATGGCTCATGCAAAAGAAATTGGTAAAGGTGCATACAGCCAAGAATCTCCTGTTTTCTCCGAAGATGGATTCCTTTTCGCACGTTGTTGTGCCGTGGCTAACGGCCAAAAACAGTACGAGGATATACTGAATAATCCTAAATTAATGCCAAAAGATATGGAATTTGCGCCGTTGTTGCGTATTGCGAATGAGGCACACCGTCGATCTCAAAAGACGACACTTAGATACGTCTCTGTTTATTCTATTGAAACTTTTAGTAATAGTAAAGGGTGGGAAGGCCTCCTTCAATAAAGATTATGACCGTTTACACCGCTCTTCCCAAGCCGACCTCATCCTAGCCTTCTCTTCCACACTCATATTTCCCCATTTGCCACGTCCCCATTTTCCGCCGGGTCTTCCGCCGCCACGAAAACCACCAAACAAAATCCGGCAAAGGATCAATAACCCAACGGCTTGCATAAACGTAAGCGGTCGCACGCCCATCACTTCGGGCAAAATAGCGTTCCATAAAAACATGACTACTCCACCTACAACAAGTACAGCAGCCATAAAAAAGAAGGGCAAAAAGATCCAGTATTTTCGCTGAAACATAAACTAAGGATTTAAAAATTCTTGATAAACGGTGTAAAGTCGCTCGCGCAGGTGCTGAACAGCATAACGTTTGCGAGAAATAAGGGTTTTGATATTGTCGCCTGTACGATCCGAAATAGATTGGAAGGTTTCGTCCTCCATTTCGTTCCAAACAAATACGTTGCGTTGTGCTTCTGGCAATTCTTCTAATGCGGCAAAAAAGGTATCCCAAACGATCTTTTTCAAGTACTCTGTTTCGGGCGTGGTGGCCTCCATGAGTAAAAGATCTTTAAAGTGTAACTCCCCTTCTTCGTTTTCGTAAGCCAGGTCATCCAGCATTTGCGGGGTAGTGCGGCGGTATAAATCGGTAACTCTATTACGCGCCACTCGAAACAGCCATCCACTGATCTGTTCTATGGGCTCGGCGTCGGCTACTCTACTCAATTGGTACCATACATCCTGCAATATATCTTCTGCATCTGCATCATTGCGCACCTTGCCCCGGATAAACCGGAACAATCGCTTGCTATATTCCTGTACGACCGCCGTTATTCCACTATTATTGGAATTATTGGGTTCTGCTGTCATTGCAATGGTCATGATTTTTATGTCTTTTCCCAGAAGACGGACAAGGTATTTGTTTTACTTTAAATTTTTGAAATTTTTTTTTGTGGTGCAATTTTTTATCCTATCAAAGATGTACCATTCCTATAACAACGGTCAAATGCTTAAAAATAGCATAACCGAAGTTGGTGAAAACTTAATAAAGATGTCAGTGGTTATATGCCGAATTAAATTTTAAAAAAAATGACACAAAACAAACACAATTCAAAAGGACTCACCTTATTGAGCCTCCTTTTATTTATGTATTTTCAAGTACATGCAACAACTTATACACTTAATCTATCCTTCGGCGCTCAAGTCAATTGGAATAATGCCTCCGCTTGGCAACCCAATGGAGTACCCGGTGCAGGAGATGATGTGATTATCAATGGTACAGAGTCTTCATCAGTCATCACCGATGCCGATGTTACCGTTAAATCAATGACGATCAGTAAGTTAAATTATATTTTTGGGCCGGGCACATTGACGGTGACAGAACTCCTAGATACCCGTTATCCAATGTTTTGGCAAATGAATTTGAACATAGCCTCTGGAGCCAATGCTACTATGACCGATGTGAATTTTCCCAATAATTATGAAGGAATTATCTTTTATAGCGATGTAGTTGTCGATGGCAATTTGGTACTAGAGGCACGTGCTTTTTCTGCTAATAACATCACAATTAATGGTACTTTAACCCAAAAAGAAGGTAATCTGAAGGGGAGAATTATTGTTAATGCAACAGGTGTATTAAATATTGATAGCCCCAATTATGATGTGGAATTGGGTACTTTAGATAATAATGGTACTTTTAATTGGCAAAGTGGCAAAATTCAAGCAGTTGGTGGTTGGCTCACCAATACTGGTGCATGGAACATAAATGCGGCCAATGCAGCCTTTAGTTACGGTGGTTTTTCTTCATATTTTCTCCTTACTAACACTGGCAATATTCAAATTTCATCCAATTTGACTAGTCTTTTGCTGCTTTCAAAAATGCTCAATAAAGGACAGATTACTATAAATGGTGCTACTCAATTGTCCTTATATAGTATTGAGCATTATGGTAGTATAACAGGCGGAGTAGGATCGTCGTTGTCTATTGTTGGTTATTATAACAACAACAACGGTAGCAATACTTTTTACGGTGGTTCTACGATCAATATACCTACGTTCAAAACAGAAGAATCTACAAATTTGGTGATTAAAAGTGGGGCAAATATTTCGGCTATTCAAAATTTTGTACTTGGTGCGGCTGGTCAAGGTGTAATTGAGATAGGCGTTGTATTGCCACCTGCTGCCACTTACGAAATCGGAGGATATATTACAACTAATGTGAATCAGAATTTCACAGGAACATTTATTTTGCAACGTGGTTACATTGATGGTACGTCTAATTTTTCATTCAATACCCCTAATTTTATATCTTATTTTGGTCACTTTGGCTCAAATATTAAAGTTGACCTTAGTGCAAGTACCATACTGACTTTAAAATCGCTCAGCGTTTGCAACATGACTAACAATGGCACCATCAATTGGGGCCCCAATGGCACTTTTTCAGCAGGCTGTTCTGGCATGGTCAATAATGGTACTTTTAATATGAACGGCGATTCTTTGTATTTTTATTGTTACGATGGTCTAGGTGCAAATACCAATTGCATCAACAATGGTACAATGAATATGAATAACAAAATGACACAGGCGAATGCCCTGCTGAAAAACCTCGGCACTATTAACATAGGTGGTACCACCGACCTACAAATTAGTGGCGAATTGCAACATTTCGGAACGATTACTGGTCAGTTGGGCAGTAAATTGGGGTTATATAGCACTAACGTGGAACATGTGTTTAATGCCGGTGCGCAAACCTCAGGACTCAGCGTGTTAGAGACGAATTTTTGGGGTAAAACAAATTTTAAACAGGGTACTGTATTAAATAATATCTCTAATTTTGTGGTAGATTTTGGTCGCTTGGAAACAAGTATCATCCTACCTCCAGCCTCCAATTATTTGTTTAAAAAAGCAGAAATACGTTTGAATACGGTATTTGAACCCACAACTGTCCTAGAATTAGAAGATACCAAAATTGAAGGCAGCGGTAATATCCGAATTGGTAATGGGATGAATTGGAATGGAGGAACGATAGATGTACCCATCCGTATTTATGAAAATGCACAGGTTTTTATTAAAGAAAAAGTAGAGCGTCCCATCGTATCTGCACCTTTTACAAACGAAGGAAATATCACTTTGAGCGGTGGTATCATTGAAATTAATACAGGTTTTTTCAAAAATGGAGGTAATTGGAATGTGGATTCCGATGAAGATGTCATTATCGATGGTTTTACTTCCTTTACCAATGAAGGTGTTTTTTCGATCTGCGGCAACCAACCAATAAAAATTGCTTTTAATGTACCCTTCATCAATAAAACCTCTGGTACGTTCAAAGGGCAGGGGGCTTACACTTTTAATGCAGGTTTTACCAACGAAGGAACGATCGCACCTGGTTGCTCTCCCGGCATCCTCACCGTAGAAGATAATTTAATTGCGCCCGCAATCGTAGATATTGAAGTAGTGGGTAGCAATATTGGTCAATACGACCAGTTACTCATCAACGGCAATATGACGGCGGGTGGCGTACTCAATGTAATAGTGCCACAAGGCGCGAGCCTCAATGGAAGCATCAAGGTGATCCAGACAACGGGTACATTTACGGGTACTTTTGCACAAGTAAATATGCCACCCAATTTCACCTTACAATACCTGCCGGATGGTTTGCTATTAACTTCTGATGGCAGCGTGGGTGCTACTGATCTTGCGCTAGAGGATTTGTCGTTCACGATCAGGCCGACCTTAGCCAGTACGCGTGTTGTGGTCACTGCGCACCAAACCGTTTCAAATGATGCTCGTTTAGAAGTGTATAACTTGAGTGGTCAACTGGTACGCAGCATGGTTTGGAATGCTTTTGAGGAACAAAAAGAGATCAATGTAGCGGATCTGGCAAATGGTCTTTATACACTTAGGTTGATGACTTTACCTAATTGGACAGGTCGTATAGTTGTTTGCCATTAAGGATGGTATTTTTTTAGTAGCACCGATGGTGTGCTGAAAATTGACTAGGAAAACGGAGCCGTTATCAACAGAAATGGAGGTGACGGCTTCGTTATTTTAGGCCATAATTTACCAATAAGTAACTATCCAGCCGCCACCCAAATTCCTGTAGGGAATGTATGTTATTTTGCGCGTTTTTACATAAAATCCCTCTGGGATTTGGTGAATTTACCCTATTCAGCCTATAAACATATATTCCCTCCGGGAATTTTTTGGTGGCGGCTGGACGGTTACACCTATAATAAATGTGTAAGCCGCAAAATGTACGTATTTTGCACCTATATTAAGCGTCAGGATACCATTACATCTGAAATTCGTTTTAACGGTAAAATACAACATTTAATTTGATACGTCTGCCAAACTAAAGCATTCATAAATCATGCAAATCAATATACTCAGAATTGTGGTTGAAATAGCCATCGAATGTTATGTCATTTCCTTAATTCTTTTTACCCTTTTTACTTTCTTTTTTAAGATTTCTAGTCTTCGCAAAGCAATTTTTTTAAATAGTATCAACACGCTGGGCTTATTAAGTTCGATTGTTACTTTTGGTGATGAAATATACTTCTTTTTTAAAACAACAAAAAGAAATTTTGAATTACCAGTATATTTAGGACACAAAGGAGACTGGTTAATACTTGCCCCAATGGTGGGTTTTTTGCTCGTCATAATCATATTTCTTCCTAGAAAAAGAAGGCAAAATATGGGTTGGTCGCTCATTGGGTTATTATTACCAGTATTGATAAGGCTAAGTAATGGCCTCCAAAGATGGTTAATGTATCAGGAGCATTCCCATAAACCAGCGAAGTTTTCGGTACATTTTTTTTCCTTTTCCAAAGATGCGCTGTGGCTTTATGTGGTATTTGTTCTTGGTACATTTAGTATCGCTTGGATGCACCACAAAATCGTATTCAGCAATAGATCGTCGAAAATTGAGGTGTAAGCGAAATGATCATCATCAACCTACCATTTATATCCATACCCAATCCGAACCACCTGCGTTTCATAAAAATCTGCACTTCGCAAAACAAAACCATTCCCGACAATCTCTTTTTTGATTCGCATGGCGTATAAAATATCCGTTGCATTTAAAAAAATGTTCCCTTTGCCGTGTTGAATCGCTTTTTTTATCCCAAAATCAAGGCCATAACGCGCTGAAATACTCCCTTGCGGAATAATATCAGGTGCAAGATACACCAACGAGGATTGTGCTTCCAACCCTTTGCGAAGGTTCCATAACGTATTCAGTTTGATATTGCCCGATATACGCTGCTGTTTTGTATTGCTATAAATGGTGGGCACAGGGTACTTATTGGTCACCGTAAAAGCATTGATGGTATTTTGGTAGAGATTAGCACTTGTTGTAAACGACACCCACTTCGCTGGTTGATGCTGAAAAATCAATTCAAAACCCGTATTGTAACTCCGACCGGCGTTTTGGAAAATATTGTAGAGCAGCAAATTACCCGGAACTTGGGTAGCAATCCTAGTGATCGTTCCATCTATAATCCTGTGATATACAGCACCATACAGGCTGCCTTTTCTGACTAGGGTCTT
>JAAFHO010000307.1 GCA_013297575.1 Chitinophagales bacterium | reverse complement strand
ATTTTGGTGGCGATTTGTCCTTTTTAGTGACCAAATTTAACCTCGAAGATAACAATGTAAATTCGCCTTATTACCAGCATTTGAGTGGTAAAAACGCTGTAATGGGGCATTCGATGGGTGGAGGTTGCACTTATTTGGCTGGCCCTCAAAATACATCCATCCATACTTTATTGACCTTTGCAGCCGCCGAAACAAACCCATCGGCTATTGCAGCAGCAGCAAATAGCACGATTCCTACCTTAACAGTAGCAGGTTCCGCAGATTGTGTGGTTACTGCCAATGGTGGTCCTGATGATATTTATGCCGCTTTGCCCAATACACATTATAAAACATTTATCAATATTACAGGTGCAAGTCATTGCAATTTTGGTATCAATACGCCTTTTGCGGCTTGTGATATTGGCGAAACTTGCAACAGTGGTATTCCAAAAGCAACGCAGCATACGCTTATGTTTCAGGCCACCGATCCTTGGTTGGCCTATTTTCTGAAAAACGATTGCCCCTCTTGGAATACTTTTTACACACATTTAACGACATCCAATACACATACTTATTTACAAGGTGGGCCTTTACCACTTGCCACACCGGTCATTACGCAATCGGGGAATGTACTCACGGCTACAGGCACCGGGACATATACTTACAAATGGTACAGAGATAATATACTCATCAGCGGTGCAAACAGCATGACCTATACCATGACCCAGACTGGTACCTATAAAGTAGAAATCACCAACAATGTTCCTTGCACAGCCACTTCTGCTAATTTTGTAGTTACTGTGTTGCCTTTGGAATTATTGGATTTTAATGTGATGGCTATCAACGAATCCGAAATAGTATGGAATTGGGCTACTGCTCAGGAGAAAAACACAAGCCACTTTGATGTACAAATTTCCAAAAATGGCATTGATTATCAAACACTTGCTACTATTTTTGCAAAAAACGAGGTCCCTCAATGTGATTACCAATGGAGCGGTTTAGCACAGAGGAACGTAGTCCTATTTTGCAGGTTAAAGATCAATGACCTCGACGGACAATACCAATATTCGCCTGTTCGTACCGTGCGGTTTGCACAAAAAGATGTGCTAGTGAAAATTCTAAATAATCCGTCTCGCAATCATTTGAGCATTTGGATGGATGCGGTAACGGAAACAACCACCACGGTACATATTTGGGATATGACAGGTCGGTTAATCCTTAGCCGTGAGGTAACAGTACAAAAAGGGGATCAAGTTATAGATTGGCCGGAAACAGACGCGTTAGATCATGGCGTTTATTTTTTAAATATGGAAGATGGCGTTATGATTCAATGGATCAAAATCTAAGAAATGATAAAACAATAACTTATCATTCCTAAAACTCAGCCATTTTATCCCAATACATCTGAATTTCTATCCGTTCTGCTTTTTTATCAAAACCGATAATCAGGTTTTCAAAATGGTTTTCATTGGTTTTAAAAATACCAGCAAAACGGTTAAACCAACGGATACGCCCCCGATCATGGAGTTCTTGCATCGGTAATTCAAGGTATTTTCGGTCGTTAAAAAAAAGATAAATACCTTTTAAACGCCAAATAATATCAGCAACAATCCGGCGCTCTTCCAAGCGGTTTTCATGGCGAAGTACCGAAATTTCGTTCTCGTAACGTTTCAATTGCTCGCTCCACCGCAAGTCGGCGATACGTTTATTTGTATTGAACTTGGGGTAACGAATGGGCATTACTTCCGTCAATTGCAGGATCAAACCCAAGGCATCAAACTCCGTGCTGTAATTATAGAGGTTCCCATAACGATCAATTTCGATCCATTTAAACTTGGTTTCCTCCATAATTTCCTTGTACGCTGCATCTAAATATGCTGGCAAGGAGTGGCTTTTAAAGGCCATCATCATTGCACCAAGCGCAAATGCAGCCTTAGGGCGATCGGCTTCTACGCCCGAGCGAATAGCAGCGTAGCCGGGAAGAATTTGTTTATGGTACAAATGCTGGACTACAGCAGCAGTCACGCGCTCTTCCGACCACTTTTGGGCCTGCGGGAGCAATTGGTGTAGTTCAGCACGCGCATCAAATTGGAAAAAAGAAGCATCGGGGTGATTATGCACACTAGTAGGCGTAAGCGTAAACCACAATAAGAGTCCATCACCCGATAGTTCCTTAATCATACGATCGGGAAACATCATGTCATTGTCCGAAAAAGCACGGTGACATACCCAGCGGCGGCGGTGGCACTCAATGAGCATTTTGCGCGCTTCTAAGGCATCCAACCGTCTAAAATCCGTGAATTGCAAGCCAGCAGATACTTTTTCGTAAATGGCTTCGGTTTGTTTAGCGTATTTTAACCAAACCACCTGATGCATATTTTCAGCAATAATTGGCCAATTTTGAGCACCAGCATGATCGCTTATGATCTTCTTTAACAGCGGCAATGCCTCAAAATCACGATAGGCAAAGTCCGTTTCTGCTAGCATCAATTGTCCATTAAAATCTAACGTGAACCAATCTAAAAGTATATTTTCGGGTAAATCATATCGTCCACCGTCTTTGAACAAATCTGGGATTAATAATTCAATAGCCAAACGCAACAGCGATTTTTCGGCCTCTAAAACATCGCCTGAACGCGTCAATAGGTAATGGCCAGCTACACATGCTTGCACAATACGGATCACCGAGCGGCGTAAGTCGGTCTGTTCGTTAAAAACACGCCGTTCTTCTTGTACCTGTTCCGACAAACGTTCACACTGGTTAAGTAAAGTCCAAAATAGGTCTTCACGGATCATTTCCCGTTGTTTGGCAGCCACCCGCTGATGGTCGGCCGCTTCTAACATATTTAATAGTTCGTCTGCTTTACCTTTTAAATCAAAACTACTATTGCAAATAAAAGAAATATCGCCTTCATTTGCAGTTGACATGCGCTCTATCCAATTGAATTTGCCGCCACCCACCAATTCCATCAACAATGTATCTATAAAAATAGCTGTGGGCGACAGGGAATGGTAAATACGGACAAAACCTTCCAAGCACTTCAATATCATTTGCTTTC
This sequence comes from Chitinophagales bacterium, assembly GCA_013297575.1. Lineage (GTDB taxonomy): Bacteria > Bacteroidota > Bacteroidia > Chitinophagales > Saprospiraceae > M3007. The sequence goes on along the minus strand of JAAFHO010000307.1, from coordinate 3,984 downwards.
CAGTATCCTCCTCTCCTATTATCGCTCCTGTATGGCAGATTGCATTGTGCTCAATAGTGGCGTATAAATGGTGCAACGCTGAGGCCAGTTCTTCTACCCCAACGGCTTGGTTGTGTGTACCAGTTTCGGATGGACATTGGGCTGGATTACTGTTTTGATATTGATTAAAGCGATCCGAGTACAGTTTTACATGGTTATATCCACTCGGAATACCGTCCAATAAACGGCGTACAATCGTAGATGGTTGTTCTTTTTTGATAAAAGACACCAACAAATATTCGTATAATTGCGCAGATTGTGGATCAATGGTAGTTCGAACCTGCTCACAATATTGATACGCTGCGCCATATTTTTCAACCAAAAGAGCATCTTGGCAGAGCAAGAGCAATCGGCGAAATTCTAGTTTTTGTTCATAAGATAGGAATCCTGTATGCTCTTCGGTGCCATTTGCAGCGGCGGGCAAATTGAGCGTTTCTGGTATTTTAATCTCATCGTTGGGAAAGAAAAAAGCAGTTGTTTGGTGTGGTGTGCTTTTTTGATAGGTATCGAGAAAAATGGTGCGCCAATTGGGTTGAAGCAACCGTTCTTCGTTCAACAACTCGATCAATTCCCTTATTTTTGACTTAATTTGCGCTACAGATTGACGATAATCTTGAAGTTGTACCCCATATTTCAAATCCGCACCTAAAAAATCATCTTGCAATTGCCGCGCCTGTCGCGCTAGTTTTTCATCAAATACCAAGGCATGCAATAAACCCAAAACATCCAAAAGATTGTGCCGATGGCTTAAATGGATCAACCTTTCCTGCAAGTCGGGCAAAGTAAGCGGGATTTGACGATCTGTGCGTCCCGCCGCTTTTTTTTGCCCAATACTCCGCAATATTTCTAATAATTGCCTGCTGCTGCGTACCAATTGTTTATCAGACAACACACCTTCTATCGCTTCGTCGATACCGGGTAAGATGAGCAGGCCACGCAATTCGACAGGAATTACGGCGTGCCGGCCTTGCACTACGGCCAACAATAAACCACCTTTCCGCCTTTTGTGCTCGGCTAATGCGAGTTCCAATTCAAAGCGCGTATCGGGCAAGGATTGATAATCGGCGGAGTGGACAATAACAAACAAATGTGCCGACTCCAAATACTGACGTACTGCCGCACGGTATTCATGATCGAGGTATTTTTTCCCATCCCAATATTCGATACGCGTTGAGGGATCAATTGCGGCAAGCGCCTGTTGCAATTGAAGGGCGTTGGCCTTATCGGCTGGGTTACTGGAAACAAAAACTTTATACATTTATGAAGACATTTTTGCTGCCGCTTTTTTCACAGCATAAAAAATGAGCGCCGAGAACAATCCTAATCCGATGCCTAGGTACCACCAATTGATGAGTTGTTTAAAAACCGCCAAAAAGATAATTGCTACCATCAAAATAGTAGGTATTTCATTCATTGCGCGGTAATGGACATGCGTAAAAGTAGAAGTTTCGGCCTCCAAAAGACGGATATGCGATTTACAATAATGCGTATAACCAGTCAACAACACCAAAAAAAACAATTTGGCGTGCATCCAACCTTGGGTGAGCCATACGGTTTGAAGACTAAGCATCGTACAACCAAACGACCAAGTGATGACCACTGCTGGCATAATGATAATACGATACGCCTTCCATTCCATTTTACTGTATTGGCGCGCTAAAATATCCCGTGCTTCTCCTTTCAATTGTAAGGCTTCTGCGTGGTTGACCATAATTCGGACGAGATAGAACACACCGGCCATCCACGAGACCATTCCAATAAGGTGTAGCGATTTTGAAACTTGATAAAGCATTTTTCCTATCTTTAGGAAGGTGTAAAATTAAAGGCTGCAAGATAAAGACCGGTGTTGGAATAAAGTATTACAAAACTTCTTTCGGAAACCAATATTTTTTCACAATGGTATTGTTTTCATAAAGTGAACGCCAAGTTTCTGCACTAGATTCCAATTGTACAATGCCGCAGGTTGGAATATTATCAAAATGATTTTCCGTAAACTGGTTGGCTACTTCCGTAAACGTAGGATTATGCCCAAATAAAAAAACAGTTGTTGCTTCATCGGGCAATTTACTGATGACCCGCATAATATCCATTGGAGAGGCTTCGTAAATGGCGGGTTCTGGCACAAAATGATCGTCCATGATACCATTTTGCAATCCAAAAAATCGCGCTGTATCAATCGCCCGCCTTGCAGGACTGGTTACAATCAGATCGGGTCGGATACCTTCTTTCCAGATTAATTGCGCCATTTTAGGTGCTGTTACGAGTCCACGATCGTTCAAAAGGCGTTGAAAATCCCTTAGCATTGGGTTATCCCAACTGGATTTTGCATGTCTGATTAAAAATAAATGCCGCACAATAATAGTATTTATAAATTTGAGAATGGCAAAAATGAGACATTAATGCGATTAAAACAAAATATTTCGATGTAATTGTCTCTTTTTTTTCAAATTCCCTTAAATTTGTCTCTTTTTAGGATTTTGAAATGAATAAATACGCTTTATCGGATTTTGAATACCAAATCAGCAGCACTACGCGGGCTGCGGCACAGGAGTTCGTTTCTTCCGGCAAAGTCCATAGCCTCCGAGAAGTAGAACGGCATTTTTGGATTTCCAAAGTGCGGGATGATGAATATGAATTTGAAACGGAGGTTATCATTACGCCTAGCAAAATAAAGGCGTATGCCTGTGAGTGTTGGAGTGAACCACGCAAACTCATGTGTTCGCATATTGCTGCTTCATTGTTATTTTTAAGAAAATTCTTAAACCAAAGCGCAGAAGAAAAAGAGCGAAAAGCACGGGAAAACTCGGCCAACCAACCAGAAACTACTCGTTTTACAGTACATAAAATATTACCGGAAGTTCCTGTTGAGGTGCTACAAGATTTCGTTCGTGATTACGCCCGACGCGACCGTGATTTTGCATTGGCCTTCAAAACCCGTTTTGCGGATATGTTGGCCGGCAGTGGCAATGCGTACAGCACATTACTGGAATCGGTATTACCCAGAAATAAAACACAGATAAAAGAAGTTGATTTTAAGCGCATTAGAAAAGTAATGTACGATTTGGACAATCGGCTTGAATCTGCACAAAACGAAGGTGACCATACCATTGCTTTTAAAATTGCGGGTGCAATCGTTCAAATTCTTGCGCCTTTAGCCAATATTAATCCTGAACCAGCAAAAAGTAGGTTATGCGATATTTGTCAAGCGTATTGTAGCCAATTAATGCAAGTTTATCAATCTGATGTGGTATCGCCCGAACTGAGGGATATGGTGTGGGATCTTTTTCTACAAATGGTAATTAGCCAAAAATTCCCAGAAGCATTACACCGCGAAGTGAATGTATTTATGGCTGAATGTGCGCAAAGAGATGCGTTGCGTTTTGACCAAATTGCGCAAGCGTATATGTCAAATGACCAACCTGAAAACCTACATTTGCTTTATTTGTATATTTTGACATTGGCTCGTTTGGGTAAAACAGAAAATGTAGTCAGTGTTTTTAGAACAGTACTCACACCAGCAGGAAAAAAACCAGAAGTAACGCCCAATATGCGGAATGCACTGCTGGAATTGTATTATTTTAAAACCTACCCAATTGCCGCTGCGGTGTTAGATTTTATTTTTGAGCATTGTCAATTAACCCCATTGCGCAAGTCCGAATTTGAAAAATTACGCTTCCATATTGCTGAAATAACAGGCGATACTGGTGCGCAAATTCAGTATTTACAAGGTATTTTTGTTACATTTGGACGCACCGAAACCATTGATCAGATCAAACAAATCAATGGAAAAAACTGGCCAAAAGGTTATCAAAATTTACTTGATTTTACGCAAAAAAATGGCTCTCCTACACGAATAGCCCAATTATTGGCTTATCAGGGGGAACAAGAAGTACTTGCACTGTGGCTGGAGCAGCAATCGGATCTTGACCTGTGTATTGAATATGC
>JAAFHO010000303.1 GCA_013297575.1 Chitinophagales bacterium | reverse complement strand
GGGTACTTTGGACAAATCATCTAAATCAGTAGGTACTGGTCTAGTAGGTGCGCCTGAATGTGGCGACGTAATGCGTCTACAAATCGAAGTGGACGAAGCAACGGGTATTATCCGTGATGCAAAGTTCAAAACATTCGGTTGTGGTTCGGCCATTGCTTCCTCTTCATTGGCTACTGAATGGCTCAAAGGCAAATCTTTGGAAGATGCTGCCAAAATTGACAATATGGCCATCGTGGAAGAACTGGCTTTACCTCCAGTAAAAATCCACTGCTCTGTATTGGCTGAAGATGCTATCAAAGCGGCCATCAAAGACTACCAGCAAAAAAATGGTATCGAGGTAACCGCTGAATTGGCGCACCACTAATTTATTCATTCTTTGGACGCTATTTGTGCTCATTTACACCAATAGCATCCATAGTATTTATTAAAAAAACCATGATATTTGTAGCAGATAGTGCTCGTGAGAAGATTGTTGATATTCGCTCTTCCGGGCAAATTAACAATGATTTTTTTCTCCGCGTCAGCGTCATTTCCGGCGGCTGCTCTGGTTTGTCGTACAAATTAGACTTTGATAATGAGTCTAAACCAAACGACCAAGTTTTTGAGGACAATGGCGTTAAAGTCGTTACTGACCTAAAAAGTTTCCTTTATTTGTTTAATACCACATTGGAATTTTCCGGTGGCTTAGACGGCAAAGGTTTTGCTTTTAATAACCCAAATGCCTCACGGACTTGTAGTTGCGGAGAAAGTTTTTCGGTGTAAATCGTTTTTTATACCTTAGGAAATATAAAAGCGTAATATGCTTCATTGGGTAAAACCAAGATGAAGTGTATTACGCTTTTTTTATTGAGCATTCAGCGACAAACATAATATCTAGTTCCCACTCATTATCGCAGCAGCCTTATCCGCCATACCCAATTGCTGATACGCCAACGACAAATTCCTACGCAAAACCTCATCTTTAGGCGCACCTTTCAACGCTTTTTCCATATAAATCACAGCGCGATCTGGTCTTTGCGACATAGCATACGCCGTTCCAAGATCAATCAAGGTTTGAGTATCTGTTGAATCGTACGCAAATGATTTTTGGAAATACTCAATCGCTTGTGGAAGATTTCCTTTAGCCTGTCCTTCGTACCTGCCCCACTCCCGATAAGTCGTTACCAAACGATCTTTCGACATTTTCCCGGGCATTAACTTGTACGATTCCTCAAAATATTGAGCAGCCTTGGCGTAATTCTTTTTAAAATAGGCCACATTACCCAGTCCAAGCGCATTATTAAAAGTAGGTCGAATCTGGTGGCTACGCTCAAAACCATCCAAAGATTGTTGCAACAATGCAGCAGTGTCCTTTGGAGGCGTTGCTTTATCGGCATATTTTAATAAAGTCTCCTCTCCAATGGCCTGCAATGCCCGAAAACTAGATGCGGTTGTTTTAGCATCTGTCGTGACTAAGGTATAATTGTCTTTCCATGCAGCACTGCGTTGGAAAGTAAGTAGCGCACCCAGTAGCGCAATAGCACCCGTTGCGCCCAATAATGATACTGCATTTTTACCCGGCAACCATGTATCAAGACTGCTATCTCCTTCAAATTTCAAGACTTTAGCCAACAACAATACCATCGCTAAACAAAACCACAAAGAAGCCTGATAGGTAAGCCGGTCGCCCATCATAGTCCCGATCAACATCAACAAATTACTATACAAAGCCATCGATGCTAAATAGGCTAAAGCACAATAAGCAAATATATTTTTTTGTCGGATACCCCAAATACCAAACCCCGCCAAACCCAAATGTAACACCAGCGAACCAATCGACCACGGACTCCCCCACCCCACGGTCGGAATCATATTAAAGGAGTAATCCCACGATAAACCAATAGGTAAAATCAACAATTGAAGGTACTTGGCCAATACCCCAAAACCAGTAGCCCACCGTTCCATCAAACTCGCTGCAACTAATTGATTATCATTAAAATCTGGGGTATAAGATAATTTACCCATTATTGCATAACGTACCAAAAACCACAATATAAATGGCACAAAAAGCACCAATCCCGACTTCCAATCCTCTTTTTTGCCAAATACATACAAGGCCAAAGGCGCAATAAACAAAAGCGTTACCGCACCTTCTTTGGCCAACATAGCCAACAAAAAAGCGACAATAGCATAGATCGTCCGTTTCGGTTTCCCTTCGGTGGCTTCAAACAAAAAATACAAGGAAAGTATGCTAAAGCAATAACTCATGATTTCGTCCCTGCTCTTGATATTGGCAACGACTTCAACATGTAACGGATGGATCGCAAACAATAAAGTGGCTCCAAATGCGATCAACCAACGCTCCGCACCCAACATTTTGCGTAAAAATAAAAAAGTAAGCCCAATAGACGCGGCATACCATAATACATTCATAAAGTGGTGTATACCGGCATTTTTGGGGACAATAGCCCATTCTATCGCAAACATGGCAACCGATAAAGGACGGTACATATATTCCGAATCGGTAGAAACGGATGATCCTGCGCGATAACTATGCGCAAAAATATCCCCTAAGCCCGCAAAACCTTTTTGAACATAAGCATTTAAAGTGGTCACCAAAGGATCATCCAATACAAAACCATGACCCAGTGTTGGCAGATACAGCACCAAAGCAACAGCCGCCAAAATGCCCGCATAATATAACGCCGTTTTCCCCCTTTGTTCAGGAGTATTTGTGGCTAAATTGGCCGTTTTTGATACCGTTTCTACCTTATTAGTTGCTTTTTTTTGTTGTTTTGACATCTTATTGCTAGTTCACTTTTTATGATTAATGCTGATTAAATATTAGGATAAAGCACTGATTATTAGATAGTTGCATAGTGTCGGCGTGACTCAAACTCTAATGTCGTCAGTTTAAGAGAATCCTGACCCTGATAGGGGTCAAACTTGAATAGCCCCGAATGGAATTCGGGGATTAAGGGGATACGTTTGACAACCCTGGAAGGGTTGAACTTAATGAAACGCGCATAATACGTTGACGTTCAACCACTCCGTGGTTATTAAAACATTGCCGCACACCACGACCCCGAATTTCATTCAGGGCTATTCAAGTTCAACCACTCCGTGGTTGGCATATTGTTGACCTGGCGACTAACCATTGATTTTCAAGCATTTACAAAATCCCGCCCATTATCCGCATGCTTATATTATATCTTAGTAAAAGCAGCTGCAAACGTAAATAAAAAATACGAAATGACAATTACTTCAACACAGTAGATTTAACAAAATTTAGTACCGTCAACATTATATTGGACAACGGGCGTGTCTAATTTTTCATTGCCCACCTAAAATAATTGAATTTACCACTAAAAGTAATTGATTTCCAGTACTTTTTATTACTTTTGCGCCCGCAAACACAAGCATTTTAACACCCATGCAACAAGTTTTATCCAATCGCGTAGAAGCGCTTTCCGAATCAGAAACCCTGAAAATGGCCCGTATGGCCCGCGAATTGCGCGCCCAAGGCCACGATGTGATCAGTTTGAGCCTCGGCGAACCTGATTTTGACACACCTACCCACATCACTGAAGCCGCTTATCAGGCACTTAAAGATGGTTATACCAAATACACACCTGTATCTGGTTTGCCAGAATTGACGAAGGCCATTAGTGAAAAATTCAAGCGCGATAATAACTTGGAATACCGCCCAGAGCAAATTGTGGTGAGCAATGGCGCTAAACAAACCGTGTATAACCTTTGCCAAGCACTCCTCAATCCAGGCGATGAAGCGATTTTATTCGCGCCATATTGGGTGTCTTACCTCGAAATCGTAAAAATGGCAGAAGCCACTCCTGTATGCGTATATGCGGGTGTAGATCAAGATTTCAAGCCTAGCCCAGAGCAATTAGAAAAGGCCATTACGCCAAAAACAAAGTTTGTTATCTTTTCATCGCCTTGTAATCCAACTGGTACAGTATTTACCCGTGACGAACTTCAAGCATATGCAGATGTGATTGCAAAGCATGATAATGTATTGATTATCAGCGACGAAATCTACGAATATATCAATTTTACCCACGAACATGTAAGCATTGGATCGTTCCCAAATGTAAAAGATCGTACGATTACCATCAACGGTTTTGCTAAAGGATTCGCCATGACAGGCTGGCGTTTGGGTTATATGGGCGCGCCTAAGTTTATCGCCGACGCTTGTTCCAAAATACAAGGTCAAGTGACCAGCGGAGCCTCTTCATTTGGACAAAAAGCAGGTGCGGTAGCATTGATGAGCGACCTTACGCCAACAGACAATATGCGCGAAGCCTTCCGCGAACGCCGCGATATTGTTTTGAATATGTTGGAAGAGATTCCGGGTATTAAAACCAATTTACCGGATGGTGCGTTTTATATTTTTCCCGATATTAGCGCGTTTTTTGGCAAAAGCGATGGCATAACGACCATTAAAGATGCCGATGATTTTTGCGATTATGTAATGACGAATGCACATGTTGCACTAGTTTCTGGAGCAGCATTTGGCGATCCAAATTGTTTCCGACTTAGTTATGCCGCATCCGAGGCACTATTGCGCGAAGCCGTTCGTCGTATGAAAGACGTTTTAGCACGATTGAAATAAACTTTTCCGTCGCAGTATTGTTTTTACCTGTAACTTTGTACCCGATTCAAAAGTAACAGTTGGATCTAATACAAAACATTATATCAAAAATAATAAATAATATATCAATATGGGTGCTCAAACTGTAGCAACTGCGCCAATTCAACTCACAGATGGCGCAATCATTGAACTCAAAAAAATTCTTGCATCTCAACCTGAAATCCCTTCAGATTACGCGCTTCGCGTGGGCGTAAAAGGAGGTGGATGCTCCGGTTTTACCTATATCCTTGGTTTCGATGCTATTGATGAGAATGATAACGTATTTGAAAGCAATGGATTACGTGTCACCATGAACAAATCTCATGCGATCTATTTGATCGGCATGGAAGTTGACTTTATACACGGTCTGGAAAATAGAGGATTTACCTTCAATAACCCGAACGCCACTTCATCTTGTGGCTGCGGCACCTCTTTTTCTGCTTAGTTAAAATAGAATAGCCATTAGTACTAAATAGCAACCCTTATAAATCTGGTGCATCATGTTACTTGATTTATAGGGGTTTTTCTATTTAATGAGCAATTTTAAAATCATTTTCACTATCTTTGCAACTAGATTATTCACTAAAACAACTCGAATTATGAACTTTGATTTACGCAAATTTATGCCACTCATCATTTTAGGATTAGTGGCTGTACTTTTATTGAGTATGTGCGGCTCTTATAACACTGCCGTCGGTTTGGATGAAGGGGTTAAAAAAGCATGGTCGCAGGTAGAAAACCAGTACCAACGTAGGGCCGATTTGATCCCCAATTTGGTTAATACCGTGCAGGGTTATGCCAATTTTGAAAAAGAAACCATTACCGCAGTGATTGAAGCGCGTTCTAAGGCCACAAGTGTAACCATTGACCCTTCTAATATGACAGATGAGTCTTTGAAAAACTTCGATCAAGCACAACAAGGGCTTGGCGGTGCATTGAGCCGACTTATGGTCGTATCCGAGCGGTACCCAGAACTTAAAGCCAATGCTAATTTTATGGATTTGCAAAAGCAATTAGAAGGCACTGAAATCGAATTGCGTTGGAGCGTAAAAACTTTAATGAATCTGTAAATGATTACAATGCTAGCATTCGTCGTTTCCCAATGGCGCTTTTTGCAGGTATGTTTGGTTTCTCGCCAAAGCCTTATTTCCAATCACAGGCAGGTGCAGAAAAAGCACCGACGGTTAATTTCAAATAAGAAATACCAATAATGCCAATTTTCAATGGATTCGGCTATTGGTATCATCATCTTGTTATGCTTATGATGATACCAATAGCCGAATCCATCCGATGATTTAAATAAAAAAACTAAGCCATGTTTTTTACCAAAGAAGAAGAAAGTCGTATAGTTGAAGCGATTCGTGTTGCGGAACTAAAAACCAGTGGCGAAATTCGTGTTTTTATGGAAGATTTTTGCGATGCAGATGATCCTGTGGACCGTGCTGCTGAATTATTTGCTACGCATAAAATGAACGAAACGCAAAACAGGAATGGCGTTTTAATCTATATTGCCCATACTGCAAGGCAATTTGCAATTTGGGGCGACTCGGGTGTGCATGAAAGAGCCGGCCAACTTTTTTGGGAAAAAGAAAAACACCTCTTGCGCCGTTATTTACAAAAAGACGAATCATGTGCGGGTATTTGTACCGTAATTCATGAAATTGGGGACATACTAAAAATCAATTTTCCGGCAGACAAAAATAACAATCCTAACGAATTACCAAACGATATTATTTATGGATAGTATATACGACTTAAATAGGCAGACATTTAATATGGTGCAAAAGAAATGTCTTGTTGGTAGTTTCCGATTATTGATCGCCGTTTTTGCCTTTTTTTGCACATTTACTACTGTTTTTGCGCAAAACAATAATGTTATTCCGCCTAAACCTGTCCCTGCTGTATATGTCCACGATTACTCCGGTTGGCTTTCAGGTACCGAAAAATCAAATTTAGAATACAAATTACGCCGCTATTGGGACAGTACTTCCACCCAAATTGTGGTAATGATCCGCCCTGACTTGGGTGATTACGACCGTGCCTCTTATGCTTTTGAACTGGGCAATCAATGGGGTATTGGTGACAAAAAGAAAAAAAACGGCGTAGTTCTACTGGTAAAAACAGAACAACCTGACCGCGGTGTGTTTATCGCCACAGGCTACGGTGCAGAGGGCGGACTTACCGATCTTACTTCTGGTCGGATTATTCGCAATACGATAAGCCCAGCGTTCAGGGCACAACAATACTATAAAGGCTTAGACGAGGGTACGAACGAAATCATTAAAGCACTTTCCGGCGAATTTGAACGTACGGCACAAAATGACGAAATAGGTGTAGATACTGCATTCTTTTTTATGATCATCGTCTTTTTCCTGATTTTCCTGTTTATCCGTTTCCGAATGCGTAAAATGCGTAAAAATGGCCACTGGTACACGAATGATGG
>JAAFHO010000301.1 GCA_013297575.1 Chitinophagales bacterium | reverse complement strand
ACCAGGTTGGTTAATATGCTGTTTTGAGCGATAGAATGGTTCAAATAAATGGACTAACTCTTCTTTTTCAACGCCCTGCCCATGATCTTTTACTTCAAGGCAGACCATTTTATCGGCGGCAAACAGGCGCACTTCTACGCTTTTTTGATTACCATATTTAATAGCATTGTCCAATAAATTTAAAAAAGCAGTTTGCAAAATATAGGGGTCGCAACGCACCATAAAACTATTGGACGATGTTGTGGTGTCTAATTGTAGTTTTATACGTTGGCTATCGTCAGGATATTTGATATGTAAGGTTCTTAGTGCTAACATCAATACTTCATCTGCACCACAGACCAATTGATCCGAAAATTTGTCCTTTTGCTCTACTTTGGCCATCAAGAGTAATTGCCCAACCAATTCGTTGAGGTTTTCTGCTTTCCCCCTAATATTTTCCAATGTTTGTTGGTAATGATCAGAAATTCCGCCTTGTTGCAATGCCAAATCAGTTTCTGCAATAATGGCCGTTAGCGGTGTCCGCATTTCGTGGGAAGCATTGCGAATAAACTGCTGCTGGGTCTGGAATCCGCCCTCAATCCGTTCCAACATTTCGTTGAACGCGAGTGCTAATTGCCCTAATTCGTCGGCATCATTTTTTACGTTTAAGCGTAAATCAAGGCTTTTTGTATTAATATTCCTTGCCTTTTTAATCTTATCAGCAATAGGTTGTAGCATTCTTTTTACCCAAAACCAACAAACTATAGTGAGCAAAAAAACACCCAGTAGAATACCAAGTATAATACCATATTTAAGGTTTTGAAGTCTATTATGACCATAAAGATCAACCGCAGAGACCACTAAAGTACTGTGCGTTAAAGGATCATGCCTAATACCATAATCGCGCTGCCCAACATGCGCAAAACACAAACTACAGGTATGAAACTGGCTGGTATCGATCACTTGCGATAGTGGTCCGTCGCCGTTGGGCAATACAATTTGACGCGGATCGTCGCCGTAATATATATGCTCGTCGGGGAGGTTACTTGGGGGCAAATGGCTGATAACCGTAAATGGGTGTTGGCGATCACGAGCAATAAGGGAATCGGTTTCGGCTAAGCGTTGCACTACCCTTTCCTTGAACTCCTGTTCGCAAAAACGTACAGAAAAATCATAGATAAAATAACCCACCAACAATAAAATGAACAGTGCCGAAATAGAAATAAATAGCGGTAAACGCTGGCGAATAGTAAGCGTTGGTATTTGCATACGTCGGTTATCCTTTTAAAATAAAACCCCGCCCCACCTTAGTATGGAGCAATTTTTGATCGAATGGTTTATCCATTTTGTTGCGCAGGTAGTTAATATATACATCTACGACATTGGTACCCGGGTCGGTGTGCAGTCCCCACACTTCTTCCAATATCTCCATTCTGGTTTTGACTTTTCCCTTGTTTTGTATCAAAAATTCGAGTAACCGAAACTCCGTAGCAGTGAGCATTAATAATTGATGATTGCGATGCACCTCTTTGGTCTCATGGTTGAGTGTCAAATCGGACAAAGTACTTATGCATTCTGCTTCCACTTGTTCTGCTCGGCGCAACATAGCACGCACACGCGCCAGTAATTCTGGCACACGAAAGGGTTTTACCATATAATCATCCGCGCCTGCATCCAATCCTTGTACAATATCTTCTGTGCTGCCCAAGGCGGTGAGCATAATAATAGGTACATTACTTTTTTGCTCGCGGATAAATCTACAGAGTTCTCGCCCGCCTACCTTGGGCATAATTAGATCTGTCACCACTAAATGAGGGCGAACTAAGGGGAAAATATCGATGGCAATTTTACCATCCGAAGCGATATAAGTATCGTAACCACCTTCACGCAAAGTGCGACTAATCAGATCAGCAATATGTGGTTCGTCTTCTACTATTAATATTTTTTGAAACATAAAATAAAAGTATTACTACCATAACGCAAAGCATTACTTTTTGTTTCAAAACCAATTATATCTACAGGGTTTTCTTATAAAAGGTGCAGCGCACCGAAATATTTGTAGCAAAAATCGGTAAAATCAAGGTTGAAGGTGCAGCGCACCGTAACATTAATATTCCGGTGCGCTGCACCTTCAAAATTCGGATAACTCACCATTGCTACAAATATTTCGGTGCGCTGCACCTAAAATTTTTATAAAAAGCCCTGTATTCATAAAAGGATCAAAAACTTATATTGATGTAAAGATGTGTATAAACCGTAGCCCGTAGGGATTAGCGTAAAACCACCTTCTATTACTATAAACATGTATTCCCTATCGGAATTTGGGCGGCGGTGCGCTGCACCTTTTATAGTAAAACCCTAATTATATCTGTGATTTTTTATAGTGAGATACAGATAATGTTCTACATTTGTAACTCGTTAAAGTAAGTACTGCACTATGGCCACTAAAATATCCGACGACTTAAAAAATGCGCTATTACGTCTTCCTGCTAAAGATAAGGACAAATTATTACTTCGATTAATCGCCAAAAGTGATTTATTGGTGAAACAATTGGAATTTGACTTGTTGGAAAATAAATCCACCACGGATAGTCGGGCGGCCAAAATTCGGGTCAAAATTGAGCAACAATTACAAAATTCAACTGGTGGTAGCCAAACACCCGGTTATTTATTGATGGATTTCCGATATATCAATCCCTCCATAACAGAACACGTAAAAGTCACCAAAGACAAATATGGGGAGGTATCACTGGCGATCTATCTGCTTGCTACTGGATTAAGGATAAATAAAGAGATAATGATCAAGTTTCCACGCAACCGTTTTGATACGCTTGCTCCATACATAGTAAAAAGAGTGCAACAGTTATTGGTTAAAATCCCAAAACTACACGAAGATTATTTTTTTGAAATAAGGCGCGACCTGAACGAACTGCTTGATTTAATCTATAGTATTCCCCAAATATCAGCATACGCTTCTGATGTCGACCTTCCCAAAAAATGGGATTATTAAATGGTATTATTACATTAAAAGAATTTATACAATAATGAAAAATCAACAATTTAAGTGCGTTTTGGTATTGGGCTTTATCGCTTTAATACTCCATGCCTGTACACAAAAACAGGAAAAAAAAGCAGAAAATGCTACATCTAGCATCGAAAAGTCCGAATTTGGCACATTACCCAATGGACAAGTAGTTACCCTCTTTACGCTGCGCAATGCACAGGGCATGGAAGTAAAAATCATGGATTACGGCGGTACGATTGTTTCTTGGACAGCACCTGATCGCGCTGGAAAATATGAGGATATTACTTTGGGTTGCGATTCATTGTCTGGTTATTTGCGCGGTGTGCCGTATTTTGGAGCGATCGTTGGGCGTTATGGCAACCGCATTGCCAAAGGGAAATTCCAAATTGACGATAATAAATACACTTTAGCCACCAACAATATTGGCAACCATTTGCATGGAGGAATAAAGGGTTTTGACAAAGTTTTATGGTCGGCAACACCTGTTTCCGGCGATGAACCTGCGCTAAAACTCACCTATCTGAGCAAAGATGGCGAAGAAGGTTATCCCGGAAACGTACAAGTTGAGGTCGTTTATACCTTACAAAAAGACAATGCCTTAAAAATGGATTATTCGGCGACTACCGACAAAAAAACAATTGTCAACCTTACCAACCACGCCTATTTTAATCTAGCGGGTGCCGGAAATGGCGATATTTTAGGCCACGAATTAGTATTGAATGCGGCTACTTTTTTACCCGTGGACAGCACGTTGATTCCTTTGAAAGCACCAATGGCAGTAGCAGGAACGGTGTTTGATTTTAGCAAGTCAACCAAAATTGGTTTGCGTATTGCGGACAAAACTGATCAGCAAATCAAATTTGGTGGAGGATATGACCATTGCTGGGTCTTGGCAGATAGTTCTAAAAACTTGAAGTCCGCAGCGGTTTTGACAGAACCTATCAGCGGGCGCGTGATGGAGGTATTGACCACCGAACCAGCCATTCAATTTTATACTGGTAATTTTTTAGATGGAAAAATAATAGGAAAAAAGGGGCATCCGTATCCTTTCCGTAGTGGTCTTTGTCTTGAAACAGAGCATTTTCCAGATGCACCCAATAGACCAGATTTTCCGACAACCATACTCGTTCCAGGAGCGACTTACCGCACAACAACTATTTATCGGTTTTCCGCAAAATAGTAGGAGTACCGAAGGATTTTAAACAAAGAAGCGTCTAAAGAGTGTAATAAAAAAAATCTTAATTCTTTATTCAAACATGAAAAAAATACTCTTTTCGCTTCTTTTGTTTGCTTTTTTTGGTCAATTGAGCGCGCAAACCAATCCAGTTATTACCGCTTTTTTACAAAATACGACCGGTATAAAAGGCCGCCATTATGTAAAAAATAATTCTACTCCGATTCAGGATAATGTGTTAGCCAATGTGCAATCGGTTCAATATTCCAACACTTGGAGTTATATTGCAGCAACAGGTATTCCTGCCTATATCACTGGGCCGTTTTTGGATGGCAACCCTTCACTTGCAACGGCGCAAACGGGTTATTTCAAAATCACCTTGAACCCTGTAAAAAACACAGGAACGCCTACTGCTACCACTGGTGGCAATATTGGTGTATTTATCAATGGTGTAGCCTTGTTTGATTACCGCGATGGTGTGGCTTGGAGTACTACAGCAAATGCACTTTGTGGTGGCCCAGGTAATCCACCCTGTGCAGGTGGTCCAGGATCGGTAAACGCTTGGAACAGGGATGCTATTCCCGCAGAACGGGTCGGATTTGATTGTGCTAAGGCGCACCCTGCAATGGGTAATTACCACCACCACCAAAATCCATCTGCTTTTAGCCTTGATTTGGCGGTGATTTCTAATGTTTGTGATCTTTACCCAGCTGATGGCTTGTATGCGATTGATGCCACTAAACATTCGCCGCTTATCGGTTTTGCCTATGATGGTTTCCCTATTTATGGAGCGTATGGTTTTAAAAACACAGATGGTACGGGCGGTATCACACGTATAAAATCGAGTTATCAATTGCGCAATATCACCGATCGCACCCTCCACGCCGATGGTACAGATGTAGCCGACGGGCCGGTAGTGAGTGCGACTTATCCACTCGGTTATTTCCGGGAAGATTACGAATATGTGGCGCATACCGAAACCGATTATTTGGACGAACATAATGGTCGTTTTTGTATCACTCCAGAGTATCCTAATGGTATTTATTGCTATTTTGCTACGGTGGATGAAAACTGGAACTCCACTTATCCTTATGTGGTGGGGCCTACTTTTTACGGGATAAAAAATGGTTCAAAAGTGCAAACCATCAGCGAAACCGTAACGACATACACCCCAGCCGTGGGTACGGGCGAAAGCATCGCTAACGACCTAAGTATCAGCGTTTTCCCAAATCCATCAGGCGATTTTTTTGCAGTACAAACAGCAGGACTATTGCGCGAAAAAGCAACCATAAACCTGTATGACTTATCGGGCAAACTGATGCAAACTAGCCAAATCCAGCCAGGTAGTACGATCTCTTATTTGGATGCGCGTACGTTGTATAGTGGTATGTACCTGATCTCGGTCACCGTAGAAGGCGTGGTTATTGCTACGAAAAATGTAGTGGTGGAGTAGGTATTGGTGTGACTACGCGTTTAGCGCGATATAAGAGCCGTTAGGCTCGGTTCATCTTGTAGCCGTGGATTTTAATCCGCGGATCAGATGCACAACAAGTTGTCGAGCGCCGTAGGTGCGATACATATTTTTTCAGATATTCAAGGTATTATATGAAAAATAATACATTTTTGAAGATTTAAAATGACGGAATATGTGCCGAGCCTACGGCTCTTAAATGGTTGCGTAACATTGGGGCGGATTGAAATCCGCCGCTACAACATGGTCCGAGCCTAATGGCTCTTCAATCTTTTATAAATTCAATATCTGATACTTGCATAAAGTAATTGGTAAAACAAGTGATTTTGTGGTCGTCCACAATTTTAAAATCAATCCATTTAAAACTCACTTGTTCTAGACTTGGAAGCATTGATAGCGAAAACCTATTATTTTCGTTGTTTTCATCTTTGATTAAGGTCGGAACATCGGGAAAAAGCCTGTTTTTTACGTATATTTTGTCGCAATGCTCCAATTCTATATGTATTTCTCCATCATTATTGGCTTCAAACTCTTGCTTTTCAGTACCTATAAAAACCGTACAAGCGATATAGGCCATGAGCATCTTATTCGGGTGATTACAAGAAATAATGTATCCGTTCCCTGTTTTTGATTGCTCTAATACCGTGAAATCTGCGCCGCCTTCTTTATCGCTTTTGAGTTTTAGCGTATCGCCATCTATGGTGAATGTACCGGAGGCATTTCTGTCGATTGCTCCGTAAGAGTGAAAAAAGTCAAATTTCCCAGTTACTGAAAATTTGAATGCAGCAACCATTTCTTGTCGCCTAAAATAGTATTCGCCCACTATATTGGGAGTTTGTGCCATTGCTATAAAATTTGTTGTGATGAATAAAAGGAGTAATAGCGTAAATTTTGCATTACTGGGGTTTTGGATAAGTACTTTATTTGTAGTAATCATGGAATGATCTATCATCGTTTGGGATCGGATTGCCAAATCCATCTAAATACACTTTCCACATACTATCTTCGGTGGATTCCGGTACTGGTTGCGGTAATAAAGATGTTGCAAAGGAGGGACTTTCGGCAGTGGCAGTTGGCATTTCTACGATTTTGTCTACTGGAACAAACTCGCCTTCGTTCAGTTTGCTAAAATACATACTATGCTTTCCGCCCTTTGGGTGTACGATATCAAGGCGATATGTACCCGGATGCCATGCTAAAGTATCCCAAGTCATCTTTACATTACCGTTTATGATCTGGCCAACGGTTGATTGTTCTATACTTGCTTCCGTTTCGGTTGCTATGATTTGATATTGACCATAGCCTTCCTGTAGACCATTTTCGGGCAACCATACGCTGAGTTGCTGACAACCAGGATAGCGTACAAAACGTGCCGTGAGAGTACCGATTTGGTCGGTATTATCGCCTGTATTTTCGATTTGAGTAATTTCAATGATACC
>JAAFHO010000302.1 GCA_013297575.1 Chitinophagales bacterium | reverse complement strand
CCTTTTTAGCATAATTATGCGTACTGGAGGTACAAATAATAGATTGCTCATATGCTCCCATGTCCACGGTGTCTTGCAGGATACGGGGCAATCCGTCCAAATCATACAGGATGCCATTGGCTAATATACTGGCGTTATTACCTTTGTTGATCAAAGGCGAACAGGGCTTTAATCTATAATCGTCGGCAAGAGTGTCCATAAATTCCGGGTATGTCGCAAAAATATTACCTTCGTAAAACTGCCCAGCACCTAAAGCAAGTGTATCTACTGCCTCACAGGACAAAAGGCTGTTTTTTACTTCAAATCCTGTACCATTCGGATAATTTATGAACTGTGTTGGGTCAATATTGAATAGTAAAGTTCCGATATCCAAGTTGGGCTGCCATGCGATACAGTTTTCAATTAGCATCCTATTATTAAAGGTTGTATCGCTGTAAAAAGCATATTTAGGATATGTTACTTTATAAAAACAAGTATATTTATTTTGAAAGAACGTACTGCTCCGAATATCTGTATGTATATAATTATTTTCTTTTGTTTGATAGAACCCAACTCCGTAATCATTTTTTGCAAATACACAATTTTCAATTGTCGTGGAACACCTATTAAATTTGGAAGCTGATTCTACACAACAATATAATGCAATATTTGTGTTTTGAATAAATCTAGTATTCGAAACCATGATATCCATATCACTATTTTTATCTGCGTATAGGTTAATATTACCACCGTCGTTTTTAATATAAAGTGAGTTATCAATCTTTAAACGGAGTAATGCTTCATTGGAAATAGAAATTGATAGGCTTGCTCCAACAATAGATTCTGATTTATTCTCTTCAAAAATGGACTGCTGAATAAATAAGTTTAGCCCATCCGCCGCAGGCAACAAAAAATCAGCATAATAAAAAGCACCACCTTCTAGCGCATAGTTGCGTTTGAACAAACAAGAGTCCAGTATTAGCGTCGCATTCATACTTTGAAGGCAACTCAAGGCACCTCCTGCACTAGCAGAATCACGCTCAAAAGCACAGCCATAGAGCTTTACTATTGAATTTAGCATATCATTAAAATAGATTGCGCCACCGTCATTGTTGATAGCGGTATTGTCTAAAAAATTACAATACTTCAACAAAAAAGTGTCGTTGGGAATACTTGGTGCTGATTGGTATATAGCACCCCCAAGATCATAAGCGCGATTGGACTTAAACAGACAGTTTTTGATCAAAGGCTTAGTATAGGCAGTAGTAGATGCATTGCCAAAAATATACATGCCACCGCCGGAATAGGCATAGTTTTTAGTGAATGTACAGTTTTCAATTATTGGTTCGGTGGGCATGGTACCCAGAAAATCCGCTATCACCATACCACCTCCAATATCATTGGGATTATAGCCATCAGAAATCGTAAAGCCATCCAAAACGGAGTTATTATTTACATTATATGCCGCCACTACATGAAATGTATTGTCCAGTCGGGTATCTAGTGCACCAATATTGCCACTTAATATAGTTGTGTTTTGTGTCCAGTTTCTTTCAGACAATGCTGTTTCTGAACCTCCAAAACCGCCATACATTTTTACACCGTTTCTCATACGGAAAGAAATGGTTTGATCGTTCGAATTCGTAGGGGTATATGTGCCTTTGGCAACCCATATTGCATCGCCATTATTAGCGGTAGCTAAAGCGGTTTGGAGATCGGTAAAAGCGTTACTCCACGATGTACCCGAATTGGTGCCTGTGGCCGATTGCTGAACAAACCAGATGGTTTGTGCGTGCGATAAGTAGATTTTGGATAAAAAAAATAGGAGTGTAAGTGTGTTTTTCATAAGACACGCAAAATAATAGGTTGAAATTTTCAATACACTGATTTGTAGTTAGATACCAGTGAACGTTTACGAGACCTAGACGATCTCGTAAACGTAACACCCGGTAAAGCAGTATTGTTTTAAAGAACTACTAAAATTATTAATTTTTATACTAAAGTAAAGATTGTCCCTTTCTACTGACTGCCATTAAGTACCAATTTAAAAAACTAGTACCTGTAATATTCTGGTTTGAACGGGCCTTGTACAGCCACACCGATATAATCTGCTTGATCTTTGGTTAATTCCTCCAATTCAACACCGATTTTGGCCAAGTGCAACCGCGCTACTTTCTCGTCGAGGTGCTTAGGCAACATATAAACGCGGTTTTCGTATTTGCCTACGTTTTCCCATAGTTCCAACTGCGCCAATACTTGATTGGTAAATGAATTGGACATTACAAACGACGGATGACCCGTGCCGCAACCCAAGTTCACCAAACGGCCTTCTGCCAATACAATGACATCTTTGCCATCAATATCGTAGATATCCACTTGTGGTTTTACCTCAATTTTGGTATTGCCATAAGTTTTGTTCAACCAAGCCATATCGATTTCATTATCGAAGTGACCGATATTACAAACGATGGTTTTGTCATTCATCATACGGAAATGCTTTTCACCTACGATATCGCAGTTGCCAGTAGCTGTTACTACGATATTGGCACGTGGAATAGCATTAGCAAGGCGTTTTACCTCGAAACCGTCCATAGCAGCCTGTAAAGCACAGATTGGGTCAATTTCAGAAACAATCACGCGGCAACCAGCGCCAGCCAAAGAAGCAGCAGAACCTTTACCTACGTCACCGTAACCAGCCACAACGGCTACTTTACCTGCCAACATCACATCAGTAGCGCGACGGATCGCATCCACCAAAGATTCTTTACAACCATATTTGTTGTCGAATTTAGATTTGGTAACCGAGTCGTTGATATTGATCGCAGGCAATGGTAGTGTGCCTTTTGCTGTGCGCTCGTACAAGCGGTGTACACCTGTGGTAGTTTCCTCGGAGATACCACGGATACCAGCCACCAATTCAGGGTACAAATCGAGTACCATATTGGTTAAGTCGCCACCATCGTCGAGGATCATATTCAAAGGCTGGTTATCGCTGAATGCAAACAATGTTTGCTCGATACACCAGTCAAATTCTTCTTCATTCATACCTTTCCAAGCATAAACAGGGATACCAGCAGCAGCAATTGCAGCAGCAGCATGATCCTGAGTGGAGAAGATATTACATGAAGACCAAGATACTTCCGCACCGAGTTCGATCAATGTTTCGATCAGAACGGCAGTTTGGATGGTCATGTGAAGGCAACCCGCAACACGTGCGCCTTTCAATGGTTTGGTTGCGCCAAATTCTTCGCGCAAAGCCATTAAACCGGGCATTTCAGCCTCGGCAAGACGGATTTCCTTGCGGCCCCAAGCTGCAAGGTTGATATCTTTTACTTTGTATTGGGGACGCGTTGTTGTTTCTACGGCCATTATGGACAAAAATAAATAGTGAATAATAAAAAAGCATAACAGCCAAAATTTAGTTTTGTTTTGGCAGGCTTTTTTGCGGCGCAAAGATATATAGTTTTGCGGGATTGAAAGTTAAAAAATTGCAAATAATGTTTTGTTCGTAATGCTTTAGCACCGCAAATTGAATATTTAAACAATTGTTTTAATGTTACTTTGGCATAGCGTACACTTTTTCTACCACAAAAACGCGTTCTTTACAATCCCAATTCCTTTTGCCGTACTTCCCTTGTAAATGCGATGCGGTTAGCCTTCGAGAGGACCGCGCCATGCGAAGGCACCATTTTTTTCAACATACTTTTCCATTCCGCACTTTGCATTTCGGTTTTAAAGCACTTTTTTAATACATCAATCATGGCAGTTACTGCAGTGGAAGCACCCGGCGAAGCACCCAGCAAAGCCGCCAAACTCCCATCAGCAGCAGCGACCAATTCGGTACCAAATTCCAGGACGCCAATTTCTTCGTCATCTTTTTTAATCACCTGCACACGTTGACCTGCGTAAGCCAAATCCCAGTCGTCCATTTGTGCATCTGGGAGATAATCGCGAAGGGCTGCCAGCCTGTCTTCGGAGGATTGGGTCACTTGCTGAATGAGGTATTTGGTTAAAGATAAATTATGCCAGCCTGCGGCCAGCATCGGGAATATATTCGCCCATTCAATAGAGGCTGGAAGATCCCAAAATGATCCGTTTTTGAGGAATTTGGTTGAAAAACCAGCAAATGGCCCGAATAACAACGCCTGTTTTCCATCAATAATACGAGTATCTAAATGCGGCACCGACATGGGCGGAGCACCTACCGAGGCTTTGCCATATACTTTTGCATGGTGTTGTTGGATAATTTCGGGTTTATTGCAAACCAGCCATTGTCCGCTGATTGGGAAGCCGCCATAGCCTTCCGCCTCTTCAATATCTGATTTTTCCAAGAGCGGTAATGCGCCACCTCCTGCACCGATAAATACAAAATCGGCGTTGAAGTGGCCTTTTTTACCTGTTTTAAGGTCTTGTGTAGTGATATGCCAGCCTTTTTGGTCAAATCGTTCTAGGTCGCGCACTTCGGTATTGAGGTGTACATTTACGCCATCCAAACTTTCCAAATAAGTAAAAATAGAACGGGTAAGGTTACCAAAATTCACATCGGTCCCGATTGCCATACGGGTTGCGGCCACTCGCTCGCTGCGGTTGCGATCGTGCATCACCAACGGCATCCATTCCACGAGTGTATCCCAATCTTCTGTGTATTCCATCTCCTCAAACAAGGGATGCAAGCGCATGGCTTCATATCGTTTGCGGAGGTATGTTACGTTATCGTCGCCCCAAACAAAGCTGATATGCGGTACGCGGTGGATAAATGCTTCGGGATGTTTTATGTTTTTCTCTCTTATTAAATACGCCCAAAACTCCTTTGAAACCTCAAATGAAGAAGCAATTTTGATGGCTTTACTTATTTCAATACTGCCGTCCTCCTTTTGGGGTGTATAGTTAAGTTCACAGAAAGCAGAGTGACCTGTGCCAGCATTGTTCATGGCATCGGTACTTTCCCCTGCAATCATATCCAACCGTTCAAAAATGGTGATATTCGCGTCGGGTTGTAGTTTTTTGAGTAATGCGCCAAGAGTGGCACTCATGATGCCTGCGCCAATAAGTACAATGTGCATAGTTTGTAGTGTATATTTGGTGCTGCAAAACTACAAAGCAATTGAATAAACTTATGAAAAACCTTTTTCAATATTAGTACCTTTACAAAACTTAAAAATTTACATCACTCGTATGAAACAAACAACACTAATTAGTTGCCTTTTTATTCTTTTGAATTCATGCCTATTTGGGCAAACCGACGAATGGCATATTACCGCCAAAAACATTGACCCTTCCAAGTATTTTGGCATTACGGTGGCCAATGGTATGATCGGACTGGTTTCCTCTCCCGAACCGATGAAGGTAAAAGACGTTGTCCTCAATGGTGCTTACGATAATTACCTCCGCGGACGAGTCAGCAATATCCTTAAGGGTTTTAATTTTATCAATATGAACCTCGATGTGGATGGTAGAAGGATTGGTCGTGCGGATATCAGCGATTATACCCAATCTTTGGATATGCGCAATGCCGAATTACTGACGACTTATAATGTGGGCGATAAAATTTCGGTGAGCCATACCTTGCTTGCATTGCGTCATTTGCCGTATTGCGCGTTGAGTATGGTGGAAATAAAGGCCAAAAAAGATGTCACAATAACACCAATGGCCGTCATTGAAGCACCCGAAATGCTTCAAGATGTCCGCAATTACTTCTCCGAAATAGACCGACCACATGTGCTCATTCCGCTGTTGACCTCTGTGGGCAAAAGTCCTACGGGCAAATACACTGTAGCTGCATCCAGTAGTTTTATTTTTGAAGAGCCACATGGAGCAGAACCAGATTTGATACACGAGGATTGGGACTACAATATGCACTTGGCTAAGTTTTATAAAAAACTCAAAGCGGGTGAAACGTATCGTTTTGCCATTGTAGGAACGCTTATTTCTACGGCACATACCGTTGATGCACACAATGAAGCCGAGCGATTGACTATTTTTGCTGCTTTGGAGCGCACCGAGCGTTTGCTCAAACGCCACCGTCAGGCATGGGATCAACTTTGGTCATCGGATATTACCATTGAGGGCGACGTGGATGCTACCCGCGATGTGCACTCTGCGATGTATCACCTGTATTCCTTTGCTCGCGAGGGTACAGCACTGAGCCTTTCTCCGATGGGTTTGAGCGGATTGGGTTATAATGGCCACGTTTTTTGGGATACTGAATTGTGGATGTACCCGCCATTGCTGCTGTTGCACCCCGAAATGGCCAAATCTTTGTTGGAATTCAGGTATCAATTGCTCGACCAAGCCAAACAAAATGCTTTTTCACACGGCTACAAAGGCGCGATGTACCCTTGGGAAAGTACCACTACTGGCCAAGAGGAAACACCTGTATGGGCACTGACAGGGCCTTTTCAACACCATATTACTGGTTGTGTCGGTTGGTCGGCCTGGCAATATTATTTGGTGACCAAAGACAAGGTTTGGTTGCGCGATCGTGGGTGGCCTATGATTAAAGCAATAGCAGATTTTTGGACATCTAGGGTAGAACGAGATGGCCCAGGCAAATACAATATCAATAATGTGATCGGTGCCAACGAATGGCAGGAAAATATCGACAATAATGCCTTTACCAATGGTATGGCCATTACGGTTTTGGGCTATGCGACCGAGGCGGCTACAGCATTGGGATTGCCTGTTGACCCAGATTGGGCACACGTGGCGGCCAATATTCCTATCTTGAAATTTGCAGACGGGACAACAAAGGAAAACGCCACGTACAACGGCGAAATTATCAAACAAGTCGATGTCAATCTCTTGTCGTATCCCTTGAAAATCGTAACAGATCCGATCCAAGTTAAAAAAGACCTCGACTATTACGAACCCAAAATGGCACCCGATGGCCCTGCTATGGGTAGCGCGATTCTTACGGTATCGGCAGCGCGGGCAGGTGATGCCGAACGTGCTTATGGCCTTTGGGTGAAAAGTTATAAACCCAATGAAGTACCACCGTTTGGGGTATTATCGGAAGCCGCAGGTGGTAGTAATCCTTATTTTGCAACAGGTGCGGGCGGTTTTTTACAAGCAACAATGATGGGATTTGGTGGTTTGGAAATTACCCCAAA
>JAAFHO010000300.1 GCA_013297575.1 Chitinophagales bacterium | reverse complement strand
ACTGGATGATTATACCAGTCCACAAATCCTCTACCTGATTTCAACAAAGACTGAACGGTATCTTCGGTATCCCGATCTATATAAATCCAGTTGGTATCGGGATTTAATTTTTGAAAAAGATGCACCAAAAAAACATTCCAAGATGTCATTTTAAAAATCAAATATTGCTCGTCGTGGATCGGTTGGCGATAAGCATCAATGATACGCTTTAAATCGTTCAAAACTGTTGCCTCTGGCAAATCATACAATAACGCAGACAACAGTAAACCATTGATCGCTTCTGTTTCCGACACCACCCTTACCTTGGGCAATTTGCTAAGCATTTTCGACAATAAAGTGGAACCGCAATGGGCTGTGTGGAAAATAAATCCCTTTATTTCCAATAAACCTGCTGCATCAGATGTATCCAAATCGACCAGTTTGTATGTCTTTCGTTCTGTCAACTGCGCTCTAGAATGCACTACGCCATCGTTAAAAAATGGGTAATCAAATGCAGCAGCCCCAACTACTTCGCAAATAGTATCTGGGGCTGGTGCTACTGTCGTATAAACTGGAAATTTCACTTCTTTCATCTCAATGTGTTTCAATGCATTAATGCCCACAAACACAACGCGAATGACCGCAAGATTCCATAATGGCCTTATTCCCAAAATTGCTGCCTGGTTTTTCGAACCAAAATGCACCGCGTTTTTTTGTATAATTGCCTGTTTCGTTCAAGGTAGCCGCTTCGTATAATCGGCCATTCACCATTACTTGTTGTATTTTTTCGGAGTTCTGAATATTATCTAATGGGTTGGCGTTCAAAATAATTAAATCGGCGAGTTTGCCTGTTTTGAGCGAGCCAATTTCCTTATCCATTCCCAAGTAAACGGCGCCATTTATGGTAGCGCATTTGAGCGCCTGCTGGTTGCTCATACCGCCTTGTTGTAGCATCCAGAGTTCCCAATGTGCACCCAATCCTTGCAATTGTCCATGCGAACCCAGGTTGATATTGATACCATTGTCTTGCATCTTTTTCAGGCTTTTACTAACGAGTATGTGTCCGTTTGTATATTCCTCTTCGGGAATCATTTCGCGGTGGCGCGAGCGACTATCGAGTACAAAACCAGGCGTAAACGTGCGCAATGGCTGCTTTTTCCATACCTCCGATTTTTGGTACCAGTAGTATTCGCCGTTTACCGCACCGTAACATACGATGAGCGTAGGCGTATTGTGTGCACGGGTGCGTTTCCAAAATTGTACCACATCTTCGTAAATAGTGGCTACAGGCAGGTTATGTTCCACACCCGTGTGTCCGTCCGCTACTTGCGTCATGTTGTGGTAGAAAAACGAACCACCTTCTGGCACTACCGACATTTGAAGTTCTTTCGCTGCAGCAATCACCTGCTGGCGTTGCTCGCGGCGGGGCTGATTATAACTTTTTACCGAAATAGCACCCCAAGCCTTGGTGCGGCGCAGCGTACTCCGCGCATCATCGAGGCTATTGATCGGTGCTTTAAAATCGCCGTCTGCACCGTATAAGATGGTGCCTGTGCTAAATAAGCGGGGGCCTAACATACGACCAGATTTGAGCATTTCGGCATTGGAGAAGGCCATTTCGCTATTCACCGATGGGTCGTGCATGGTGGTTACGCCGTAAGCGAGGTTCGCATAGTATTCCCATTGTTTTTGCGGGTTAAGCCCAAACCTAAAGTTACCAGAATGGCTATGCACATCGACAATACCGGGCATAATTGTTTTGCCTTTGCAGTCGATGGTTTTTCCACCAATTCCTTTGTATCCGCTGCTGGCACCTACATAAGTGAGGATATTATTGGTGACTTCGATCGTTCCATTTTCGATGACCTGATCGTTTTCGCAGGTGATAATTCGCGCATTTTTAAGGACAAGAACACCTGTTGGCGCATCGTAAGGTAAAGTAAGTCCTATTTTTGTACCTGTTTCGGGTAGTGGAGGCAACGAATCTGGCGCGCCGGGCAAGAACAGAAAACGGGTACTCAAATCAAGGCCAAAGTATTCATCGCCTAGGGTATAAAATATTTTTTTGCTATCGCCGCTCCAATGCAGGTTGTACCCTGCGTCTTTGGCAATTTGAGCAACCGGAATAGATTTGGTATCGGCACTCAAGTCAATTGTTTGCCCTGAAGCAGGCATAGCACAGATATAAGCCTTATGCAATTCGCTGAATGCCAACCATTTGCCATCGGGAGAAGGTGTCCATTGGTTCGAATATTTGCTTTTGAACAATACCCTTTTATCTTGGCCATTTAGATCAAAAGATAAGAGTTGTTTGCCCAATTCGCCAAACAGGTCACCGCCTGTTGTGGTTAGGATGCGTTTGCCATCCGGGGAAAACTGTGGATTTTCGCCTTCGTCGGTGATATATTTTGCGGCTTGTCGGCTACCGAGTTCATACGTGTAAATACCAGGTTTTACGGTGCGCGATGGGCCGGTTTGGTCGTCGCCAGATTGAGATACAAATACAATAGACTTACCATCCGGTGCATATTGTGGTGTACGCAAAATACCGCTTACTGGTATTTGCTTTAACGCGCCACTGGCCCAGTTCATTTGCCAGATGCCACCGCCATACTCG
The DNA here is from genome assembly GCA_013297575.1 of Chitinophagales bacterium. Classification (GTDB taxonomy): domain Bacteria; phylum Bacteroidota; class Bacteroidia; order Chitinophagales; family Saprospiraceae; genus M3007. Next base: position 4,496 of record JAAFHO010000300.1, on the reverse strand, counting down.
TCGTTCCAAGTTACAAACAGCACCTCTTTGCCATCTAAAGAAAAACTAGGCTCAAATTCCAACAAATCAGGATTCTCTACCTCTTTTCCATCAAAAATGGCACGGCTATAACCTTTAGCAATCAGTAATTCTGGTGTGCCATTGGGTAGTGTTTTTTTATACAATTTGCCCGCAGCATTGAACAGTAGCACTTTCCCATCGGGGCTGGTAATGGCTTGGCGGATAGCACGAGCGGTAAATTGCTTTTCATATACGGTATGTTCAAATTTAAGGGTTTCCGCCAATTTTGTTTTTACATTACAGGAAAACGGCACATCCTTGACCTGCACATTGGTACTGAAATTGGCATCGTTCAATTTGGCCAAATTAAATGATATATGCTTTATTTTACCGCCTGCCCAAATCAAAATACTCCGATCATTGCCACTACCGGGCATCCAAGCAAAACCAGTATAAACCCCAAAAACAGTCCATGCTTCTTGTTGGTCTTTATCCAATCCGTCGTAAATGGGGTATTCCAAACCGGTGCTCATTTCACGCAGGAAAAGCACCGTTTTGGTATCAACACGGCGTACAAAAGCCAGCCATGCGCCATCAGCACTGATTTGTGGGCGACATGCGCCACCAGAGCCACCCGTAATATCTTCCACTTTGCCTTCTTGTCGGTCGTACCTTCTGATCGCTGTAATTTGCTTGAGTGGGTCTTTATTATATTGGAAAAAACCGCCCGGATATAAGTCTTCGCTAAAATACACATAGCGGCCATCACTGCTTACCGAAGGCTCATTTACGTCTTGTTGGTCGTTTTTACGTTTGGTCAATTGTACACCATCGCCGCCGGAGGTATGGTACATCCACATTTCACCGGCACCGAGTGATCGGGTATTGGTGAAGTGCTTACGGGCCACAAAATACTGCCCATCGGGCATCCAAGTCGCATTATTGAGCAATTGGAACGATTCTTTGGTGATTTGTTTGGGTTTGCTGCCATCTGTTTGCACCACCCAAATATTATCGCCTCCACCAGCATCGGAGGTAAAAAGGATTTGTTGGCCATTGGGCGAAAAGCGCGGTTGTACTTCCCATGCCAATCCACTTCGGATACAAGTAGCCGTACCACCAGCAATGGGCATCGTATAAATATCGCCGAGTAAATCAAAGGCAATGGTTTGGCCATTGGGAGATACATCGACGTTCATCCAAGTACCCTCGGCGACTGTAAATTGTTGTTCGGTATAATTGATGCCTGTGGGGTTACTGATGTCCCACTTTTTATCTTGAGCCGAAAGTGTGGTGCAAAGGCAAAGGAGCAGTAGTAATTTCTTCATGTGACAGTTAGAATGGATGCTATAATTAGGTTAGTTTGGGCAAAGTTAGTTATTATTCAATAATTAGCCTAATCCCCCTGACCCAACCAAGGTTTTCTTATAAAAATTTTAGGTGCAGCGCACCGTGATATTTGTAGAAAACAGGTAAAATCAAGTTTGAAGGTGCAGCGCACCGTGACATTAAATTTAATATTGCGGTGCGCTGCACCTTCAAAACGCGGAAAATTTATCATTTCTACAAATATTACGCGGCTCTGCCGTTTTTACAAGCCCCCTACCGCACCCCAACGGTAAGAACTAATATCAAAACCCGCCAAATCCAACACTCGATCAGTAACAGTTGCTGCTACTTCTTCCATGGTTGTAGGATTGGAGTAAAAAGATGGTGTTGCGGGGCAGATAATTCCGCCGGCCTCGGTTACCGTTTTCATATTATTGATATGGATCAAACTCAGCGGCGTTTCGCGGGTAACGAGGATCAATCTGCGGCGTTCTTTTAGCACTACATCAGCGGCGCGGGTCATTAGGTCATTACTGATACCCGTGGCTACGCGCGCGAGCATACCCATTGAGCATGGGCAAATAATCATGGTATCGTATTTCGCAGAACCCGAGGCAAAAGGCGCGTTAAAATCGTTTTTTTTATAAAAATCAAAGGGATAAATGCTGAAATCGGGGGTACCAACCTCTAATTCCCAATTTAAAATAGCATTTTCAGACATTACAATACCTACTGCATCCCATTGATCTTTTATTTGAGCGAGACGATCAAACAGGATTTTGGCGTACATTGCCCCCGAAGAGCCCGCAACACCTAATACGATTTTTTTTTTCATACCTTTTAAACGCATCTCATCAGAACTTGTTTATTTTTAAGGAACGAGTAAACAAAAATTGCTTTACCTGCACCTATATAATAATGGCGCAACAATATTGCATTTTTGCAGGTATTGGACAACCTAAACACAAACTTTTACACCTATGTTATTAAAGCACAGCATTGGGCTTTTTATCAGCGTACTTATTGGTCTTACAGCCTGCCAATCCGATACAGAAACCATAGAAACCACCAATGAATTTGGCCGTAAAATCCGTTACGAACGCAAAAAATCTGATTTTGCCAAACATGGAAAATACCAATCTTTTGGCGAAAATGGCGTACTGACGGAAGAAACTTACTATGAAAATGATACTTTGCATGGCACAAGGAAATATTTCTTTCCCAATGGCAAAGTTGAATCGGAGGAGCAGTTTGTTCATGGTTTGCACCACGGCCAGTACCGCAAATACTTTGAATCTGGCAGATTGGAGATCCAACAGGAGTTTATCAACGACGCTATGGAAGGTATGAGTATTCGGTATTATCCCAATGGCCAAAAAATGGAAGAGGTAACGATTGTCCACAACGACGAAAATGGCCCATTCAAGGAATATTACGATAATGGCATACTAAAAACAGAAGGTAATTATATTTTTATCGACGATACTGCCGCCGAACAAGGTGAACTAAAAGAATACGATTCTACGGGCGTTCTCGTTCGGATTGCGGATTGTGAACAAGGCGTTTGCCGGACGCAATGGCGTAAGGAATAGTAGGTCATAAAAACCCTAAATATACTTTAAAATAAGTTTTTTAGGATTTCAAGTCTCTACTTTCGCATATTTGTAGCGGTTGACCGACCCAGAATGGGTCAAATGTTTGTAGCAAAATCGCGGTTTCAATACGCGTGCGCCCCCAACGGGGTTGAATGTCGTACAGCCACATTGCTCTATAAACATTTGACCCATACTGGGTCGACTACACCTGCCCAAAAACACAAAATATTATTTTAAAGCGCACTAAAATATTTATAAAAATATCATAACATTATATCATGAAGCAAAAGTTACTATTACTTTCGATCCTTACTATTATTTGCAGCAGCACAGGGCTAATGGCGCAGGTACAAGGAGGCCAAAATACCTTTTCTTTTGTCAGCCTTTCCCCTTCGGCGCGTGCAACGGCATTAGGAGGTTCGCAAATAGCAGTACGCGACGATGAGATTGCTTTTGCGGCATTAAATCCCGCAGCACTCAATCCTTTAATGAGTGGACGATTGGCATTTAACCATAATTTTTACCTATCCGATATACAACATGGCTATGCGTCTTATGGCCATTATATAAAAAAATATGGTTTTACGGTACACGGTGGTATCCAATATACCGATTACGGCAAAATTAAAGAAGCAGATGTATTTGGTACCGTAACAGGGCAAATAAAAGCCAAAGAAACCATGTTGATCGTGGGTGGTGCACGCCCTTTGAGCGACAAATTATCTTTGGGGGTAAACCTTAAATACGCCACTTCTACCCTATCTACCTATAATGCCAGCGCTATATTAGCCGATGCGGGTCTTTTGTACGCCGATTCAGCACGCCGTTATTCTGTAGCGGTGGTTTTGCGCAATGTAGGCACTCAGGTGAATACGTATAACGGCAACCGAGAATCCTTGCCCAACGACCTACAAGTTGCGATAAGCAAGCGCTTAAAATACCTGCCCTTCCGGCTTACAGTGATTGCCCACCACCTCCAAAAATGGCAAATCCGTTACGATGACCCCAGTTTACAAACCTCCGATTTTTTTAATTTCAACGGTGAACAACAGGATGACAAGGGTTTTCCGGGTATCGATAATTTTTTCAGGCACTTGATTTTTAATGGCGAGTTTCTATTGGGCAAAACAGAATCGTTCCGACTCCGTTTTGGTTATAACCACCTCCGAAAGAAAGAATTATCTGTAAAAAACTATCGAAGTCTTGCAGGATTTTCTGGTGGTGTAGGCATAAAAATCAACCGTTTTAGGGTCGATTTTGGCTATTCTTCCTATCATTTGGCCGGAGGCGTGGTACATTTAGGAATTGGCACTAACTTGCGCGACTTTTTCTAGCAAATTTCTATTTATGCAACTTACGAAAACCATATTTTTTATCGCCTTGGTATTGCTATCAGCATGCCAAAACGACCCCAAAACAAATACGAATGCCTCTACCACGGCACTAACGCCAGCATCTGCTACCACGGCTGCCAATCGACCAGAGGTGCTGCTGTATGCAGTAAATGTAAATAACCTTCAGTTGCGCGACCAGCCTACAAGTACTGGTTCGAAGGTAATTACAAAATTTGCA